>NZ_JAATOS010000608.1:0-2147 GCF_011806505.1 Salipiger sp. HF18
CGCAATGCGCAATATTCTGGATCGCCTGCGCGTTCACCGTCAGCATGTGCATGTCGGTGGCCAGCGACTGGCCGATCTGGCCGCGCGGATCGTTGAGCCCGGAGCGGTGGTCGAGCGCGAAGTTCACCGGCTGCGCGTGCAGCACCTCGCGGCCCGAGCCGAAATCGGGCACGTCGCAGGCCGACAGCACCCGCGCCACATCCTGTTCCGAGACCATGGTGTTCTCGACCTCGACCTGCCCCGCCAGCCCGTAGCTGCGCGGCTCGGCCCCGGCGAAGGAGACGATGACGTGGTCGACCCGGATGCCGGCCATCTTCTGCGCCGCCTGCACCGCGGTGCGGATCGCCCGCTCGGTCTCGCCCATGGCGGCGATCTCGCCGAAGCGCACCCCGCGCGAGCGTGTGGTGGCGGCGCCGATCACCCGGAAGCCCGACTGCCCGGCCAGCGAGCCCACGCCGTCGTCGCCGATGCGCTCGGTCCCGTCGAAGCGCAGGACGAGGCAGGCAATCTTGGAGCTGCCCACGTCCAGGATCGCGACGACACCCCGCTGCATCGCGGCCTTGCGCATGTTCCGCATCGCGCGCTGGGATTCATAGAGCTCGATCATCGCTTTTTCTCTCCGGTCTCCACGGCCTTGATCTGCCGGTAATCCTCGATCGCTTCACCGTTCAGCCGCAGCGACGGGCGCTGCGACAGCCTCAGGTCCACTGCCGCGATGTCCCGCGCCAGCATGTCCACCGCCTGGTCCATGGCGATGGCCCGTTCCAGCGCACGCACGGCATGATCCTCTGACCGCGATCGAGGCCCACGTCCCAGCGCCGCTCGCCGATACGCTCGAGCCCGCGCAGCCTGTCCTTGAGCGGCGCCGCCGCCTGCACCAGCGCCACCGCCTCGGGCACCGCCTGGTCGGCACCGCGCCCGGCGATCACCGGAAGATCCGGCCGGTCGCTGCGCGCCTGCGCCGGACGCACCCGCACGCCCTTGCGGTCGAGCAGCTCGAGCTGTCCACCCATGCGCCACAGCACCACCGGCACCCGCTCGGTCACCTCGATCTGCAGCACCCCGCCCTGCCGGATCATCAGCCTGGCCTGCCGGACCGCGTCGAGCCCGTTGATGGTCTCGCGCATCTGGTCAAGGTCGAGGTCGAAGGAGCTGATCGGGAAGTCGAGCGGGATGATCTCGCGGATGTCCTCGGCCACGTCGGGGCTGGCGCCGTCGATGGCCATGAGGTTGACCATGAACTCGGGCCGGGTCTCGATCTGGTTGCGGATCTCGGCGATGGTGTCGGTCACCGCGGTGCGGTGCTGCTCGTAGGAAAAGTACCACCCCGCCGCGCCCGCGACGACCGCGAGCGGCAGCCCGACCCGCAGCGTGAAGCGGAAGAGCGGCGTCAGCATCAGCCGCTCGAGCCGGTACTTCAGCCGCGACGGCGCGGGATCGGGGCGGTGCACCTGCTGTGCCTGCTCCGGGGTCATCTGTTGCACGAGGCGTCCTCCACCATCCAGCGGCAGAGCGCGCCAAAGGTGATGCCGACGCTCTGGCCCTGCTCGGGCGCCAGCGAGGTCGGCGTCATGCCGGGCTGGGTGTTGGTCTCGAGCAGGATCAGCCCGTCGAGCCCACGGCTCTCGTCCCAGCGGAAATCAGTGCGGCTGACGCCCCGGCAGCCGAGCGCCCGGTGGGCGCGCAGTGCGTAGTCGAGACAGGCGTCGAAGATCTCCTGCGGTACGGCGGCGGGCAGCACGTGGCGCGAGCCGCCGTCCTTGTACTTGGCGTCGTAATCGTACCAGCCGTCGGTAAGGATGTCGGTCACGGTGAGCGCCCGGTCACCGACCACCGTGGTGGTCAGCTCACGGCCCGGCGCGTAGGTCTCGACCATCAGCGTCTCGGGCATCTCGGGGGACAGGCGCGGCGGCGTGTTGGCACCGTCCATCACCAGGTAGACGCCCACCGACGAGCCCTCGTTGTAGGGCTTCACCACGTAGGGCGGCGCCATGACGTGAGCCGCCTCGATCTCGTCCTTGCTGGCCAGCACGCTCTCGACCACCGGCAGACCGGCGTCGCGGTAGACCTGCTTGGAGCGTTCCTTGTCCATGGCCAGCGCCGAGGCCAGCACACCGGAATGGGTGTAGGGAATGCCGATCCACTCC
>NZ_JAATOS010000609.1:0-2136 GCF_011806505.1 Salipiger sp. HF18
GCGTCGGTCTGGATGAAGTAGCCGCGGGCGTTGCCGGTGGCGGTGCCCGAGCGCGCCAGCCCGGAGACGATGCCCGAGGACACGGTCTGGCCGACGCCGAAGGGGTTGCCGATGGCCAGCACCAGCTCACCCACCTCGACCGTGTCGCTGTCGCGCAGCGTCAGGTAGGGCATGTCGGAGGCGTTCTCGAGCTTGAGGATGGCGAGGTCCGCCTCTTCATCCCCGAGGAGCACCCTGGCGTCGTACTCGGCGCCGTTGTTCAGCACCACGCGGATGTCGGTGGCCTGCCCGACAACGTGATAGTTCGACACCACGATGCCGTCGTCGGAGAGGATCACGCCGGATCCGAGCGAGTTTTGCACCCGCTCGCGGCCGCCGCCGCCGAAGTCGCGGAACAGGTTGCCGAACAGCGGGTCGCCGGCAAAGGGGCTGCGGGCCTGGACGACGCGGCGGGCATAGATGTTCACCACCGCAGGCGTGGCCTGCTTCACGAGGGGGGCGAAACTGAGAGAGATCTCGGCCTGGCTCTGCGGCACCTGCGCATCGGCAAGGGCGGGCAGGGGGGCGAGGGCGGTGGTGGAAAGGGCAAGCGCGACAATGGCGTTGCGGAGCATGATCGGTCCTCCTGTGCCACTGCGATATGCCCGCCTGCGGAAATGGAATCAAGGCGAGTGGCGGAACGTGCGCGTGAGCAGGGGCGTTGATCCCGTGAAGCCGGGTGCGGGCGGACGCCGTGACGGTGCCGCCGGGTCCCGCGACGCCACGAAAGGAGACCGAACCATGACAGAGCTGAAACAGGACACCTGGGTGGTGGTGACGGACAGCGAGAAGGCGCTGTTCCTGCGCAACCTGACCGACCATGAGAACCCCAACCTCGACCTGTTCGATGCCGAGGAGCAGGAGAACCCTTCGGACCGCGAGCAGGGGGCGAACCGTCCCGGGCGGATGAATGACGGGGGGATGGGGCAGCGGTCTGCGCTCGACGACACCGACTGGCACGAGCTTCAGAAAGAGCGCTTCGCGGCGGATCTTGCCGAGAAGCTCTATGCCGAAGCCCACCGCGGCGCCTTTGAGCGGCTGGTGCTTGTGGCCGCGCCGAAGGTCCTGGGCGACCTGCGGGCCGCTCTGCACAAGGAGGTGGCCGACAAGATCGTGGCCGAGATTCCGAAGACCCTGACCAACCACCCGATCGCGAAGATCGAGGCGCTGGTGAAGAAGGAGCTGGAGGCGGCGTAAGCTGCCGGCCGGATGGCCTTTTCGCTTCGTCTGTCGGATGCGGTGAGGCCGAAATGAAAAAGGCGCCGCGGGGAAGATCCCTGCGGCGCCTCGATGCAGTCGCTCAGGCGAGGATTACTCCTCGTCAGCCACCTCGAGCGCGGCCAGGCGGGCCTTGTCGGCCGAACCCTTGGCGTCGACGTCGCGGTCGACGAGCTCGATGATCGCCATCGGCGCCATGTCACCGTAACGGAAGCCGGCCTTGAGCACACGGCAGTAGCCGCCGTTGCGCTCGGTGTAGCGCGGGCCGAGAACTTCGAACAGCTTCGCGACGTGGATGTCCTGCTTCAGCTGGGCGGCGGCCTGACGGCGGGCGTGCACGTCGCCGCGCTTGCCGAGGGTGATGAGCTTGTCGATGACGCGCTTCAGTTCCTTGGCCTTGGGCAGGGTGGTCTTGATCTGCTCGTGCTCGATCAGCGAGCCGGCCATGTTTGCCCAGAGTGCCTTGCGGTGCTCGTGGGTGCGGTTGAGGCGGCGGTAGCCTTTTGCGTGACGCATGTTTCTTTACTCCATTTGCCCATCGTGGGGCGGTTTTGCTTTGTCAGGCGGTCCATGCGTGCGGACCGCTCTCCTTGGGGCAGATGCCCGGTCGTGTGGGGCCAAAGCCCCGGATCCCCTTGCGGGGAGGAAAACGGGGCGCCCTCTCACTGCGCCCCGCTCCTTATTTCGTCAGACCCGCGTCTCTCAGAACTGGTCTTCCAGTTTCTTCGCGAGATCCTCGATGTTGTCCGGCGGCCAGTCCTCGACGTCCATGCCGAGGTGCAGACCCATGGAGGACAGCACTTCCTTGATCTCGTTCAGCGACTTGCGGCCGAAGTTCGGGGTGCGGAGCATCTCGGCTTCGGTCTTCTGGATCAGGTC
>NZ_JAATOS010000610.1:0-2134 GCF_011806505.1 Salipiger sp. HF18
GCTTGATCTCGCAGTTCCCGTCCTCGAGCGGGTGCGACATGGCACAGCCCACGGCGCGGTCGCCGTGCCATGCCAGCAGCACGGCGTCATGATCCCCCGGCAGGGCCTCCAGCGTCGCGCGGTAGCCGTCCTCGGGGTAGAAATGCTCGACCAGCGCGCGCGTGGCGGGGGCATGGTCGATCAGGTGGTCGCGGTAGGCCCAGCAGAGCGCGCGCACTTGGGCGAGATCCGCGGCCGTGGTCGCATCGCGCAGGACGAGATCTGGCATGGTCGGTCCTTTCGGCGAGGTCAGGCGCGTCTCGGGCGTCGGATGCGGGGATGTCTGGAAAGCAGGCGCCTGTCAGCGCAGAGGGGAAGCGGAGGCCCGGGCCGCGGCCGGCGGGCCTCCGACGGGCGAAGTCAGGCGTTGGCTTCGCGGATCTTGTCGGCGGCGTCCTTGTTGTAGGTCACGCCGTTCTGTTCGAAGAGCTGGTCGAGCTCGCCCGAGAGGGTCATCTCGGTGATGATGTCGCAGCCGCCGACGAACTCGCCCTTGACGTAGAGCTGCGGGATGGTCGGCCAGTCCGAGTAATCCTTGATGCCCTGACGGATCGCGTCGTCCGCCAGCACGTTCACGTCGAGGAACTCGACACCCATGTAGTTCAGCACGCCGGCCACGCGGCTGGAAAAGCCGCACTGGGGCATGCTCTTGGTGCCTTTCATGAACAGCACCACGTCGTTGGCCTTAACGGTGTCGTCGATCGTCGTCTTCGCGTCGGTGGTCATCCTGATCTCCTGTTTCGCGCGCTCTGGCCGCGCTCTGCGGGCCCGCCGCATGGGGGCCGTGTTTCAAACTCCCGGCCGGATCATCGCAGCGCCCGCGATGCCATGCCGGGCCGTCCGTGGCGTCACTCGGGCGCCTTGGTCGTCAGCGCAAGGGCGTGCAGGTCGCCGTTGTTGCCGTCCATCTTGCCCTGCAGGGCTGCATAGACCGCGCGCTGCTGCTGGACCCGGTTCTTGCCACGGAAGCTCTCGTCGATCACCTCGGCCGCGTAGTGATTTCCATCCCCCGCGAGGTCGGTGATTGTGATCTTGGCATCGGGGAAGGCGGCCCGGATGAGCTGCTCGATCTCCGTCGCTTCAATGGCCATGGGGCGTTGTCTCCGCTGTCTGGTAAGATGCAACAGATGTAAGCCCCATGCCGGAAAGGCGCAAGCGGGGCGCGCGGATCAGCATGCCATGTCGACCCAGACAGCCACGTGGTCCGACGGCTTGTCGCGTCCGCGGAGGTCGCGGTCGATCTGCACGTCGCGCATCAGGTCGGCCGCCTGCGGGGTCAGCAGGATGTGGTCGATGCGGATGCCGTTGTTCCGCTGCCACGCGCCGGCCTGGTAATCCCAGAAGGAATAATGCCCGGGTTCAGGGTGGCGGGTGCGGAAGGCCTCGGTAAAGCCGAGGTTCAGGATCCGGTGGAAGGCGGCGCGGGTCTGCGGCAGGGAGAGCGCGTCCTCGGGCCCGGACTCGGGCTTGGCGGCGTCCTCGGCCTGCGGGATGACGTTGTAGTCGCCGGCCATCATCGCCGGCATCTCGTCGGCGAGCAGGGAACGGGCGCGGGCCTCGAGCCGCTCCATCCATGCCAGCTTGTAGTCGTACTTGGGCCCGGGCGCCGGGTTGCCGTTGGGAAGGTAGAGCCCGCAGAGCCGCAGCGCGTGGGTCTCGCCCACGACGGTCGCCTCGATCCAGCGCGCCTGCTCGTCCTCGTCGTCGCCGGGCAGCCCGCGGGTGACGTCCTCGAGCGGCAGCTTCGACAGGATCGCGACCCCGTTGAAGCCCTTCTGGCCGTGGGTCTCGACGTTGTAGCCGCGCTCTTCGAAGGGCTCGCGGGGGAAGCCCTCGTCGACCGACTTGATCTCCTGAAGCAGCGCGACGTCGGGCTGGGCCTCGTCGAGCCAGTCGAGAAGCGCCGCGTGGCGGGCCTTGATACCGTTAATGTTGAAGGTCGCGATCTTCATTGGGGGCCTCCGCTGCGATGCGCAAGCTATCGCGCAAGCGCTCTCTCTGGGCAACCCCGACAGGTGATTCTGAGCAAGGATGGGCATGGGATCGAGGGGTGATTCGGTCTGAAATCAAGCGTTTGATCAGGCCGCAGAATATT
>NZ_JAATOS010000611.1:0-2104 GCF_011806505.1 Salipiger sp. HF18
TTTTCATGCTGCTCAGCTCGATCTTCGGCGGGCGGCTGTCCTCGGACGCCGGACGGCCCAAGCTGTTCACGGCATCGCGCTCGGGGCGACGGGGCTGAGCCTGCTCGCGCTCTTGGCGGTGAACCAGGCCGGGATCCCGTGGTTGCTTCGCGCGCTGGCGGTGCTGGGGCTCGGCATGGCGTCGCAATGCCCAACACCACCGCCAACGTGCAGAACGCGGTGCCGCGCCCCTGGCTCGGCATCGCCACCTCGAGCATGTCCTTCATCCGCTCGCTCGGCGTCGCGGTCCCGGGCGGGGTGATGTCCGGCCTGCTGGGCGCGCGGCTCGACCGGCTCGCCTCGGAGATCGACGTGCAACCGGTCACCGACGGCGGCATGGCGGTCATCGGCACGCTCTCGCCGGAGCTGCAACCGGGGATCGCCGAGGCCTTCCGGCAGTCCATCGCCGTCAGCTTCGGCACCGGCGGCGCAGTCATGGGTTTGGCCTTCCTGCTTGCCATGTCATTGCGTGGCACCACATTCAGCGAAAGCAGCACGGGCACGTCCGTCGAGGAACCTGCCTGAACCCGCCGCCGATGGGAGCCCAGCCGCCGCCCGGTCCCCGGCCCTAGAGAAATGCCCCCGGTCCTTTCGCGTCCGGGCACTCGTCAGGAGGCAATGATGACCCGAACCCTGATCGCCGGAGCCATTCTTCTGCTCGGATCAGTGGGCGCCCAGGCACAGACCGGCCTGACCAGCGAGATGACCCGCGTGATCGGAGCCCTCAACTTGCGCGAGGTAGTGATCCATCCCGACAACTGGGGCCCGGACATTACCGCGACCCTGCCCGGCGGCGCCCGGATCGAGCTGGATTTCCACCGGCGGGGCAGCCCGCTGGAAGAAATCGAAAGCGCACAGAACCAGCCCTTCCCCGCCACCGAGATCGCGGCCCTCGTGCCCGAGGCGGTGCGTACGAACCCGAACTACCCGTCGGACGGCACCTTCGAGAAGGTCGAGTTCGACACCCGCGGCATCGAGCTCGAGGGCAAGGACGGCGACGGCCGCGACTTCGAGGCCGAGTTTGCGCTGGACGGACGCCTGCTGGACTTCGAGAGCGACTGACCCTCGAACGCGGGTCGTCACGCCGGTCAGCTGTCGGATGTCTTCCGGACGTAGAGCTCCATCCGGTGGTGGACGATCTCGTAGCCGAGCTCGGCCGCGATCTCGGCCTGCAGCCGCTCGATCCGGTCCGAGGCGAACTCGATCACCTCGCCCGTGTCCACGTCGATCATGTGGTCGTGGTGGTCGGTCTCGGCGGATTCGAAGCGCGCAGAGGCCCCTTCGAACTGGTGGCGCTGGATGACGCCCTGGCTCTCGAGCGTCGAGAGCGTGCGATAGACCGTCGAGAGCGAGATCCCCGGCACCGCGGCTTCGGCCCGGCGGTGCAGTTCGGGCGCGTCGGGGTGATCGCCCGCTTCCGCCAGCACGCTCAGCAAGGCTGCCCGCTGGCGCGTCACGCGGATTCCCGCGTCGCGCAGCGCCTGCGTCATTTCCTCGATGCTCTTCATCCGCTCGTTCATGCATCGGTTTTGCCCGCGCGCCCGGCGCTTTTCAAGGTCTTGTTGCAAATGACTTGCAAGTGAGTTGACAAATGCAACTCAGTCGCATTTGCATGTGGACAAGCAACAGGAGACCGTACCACATGCTGACCAGACGAGCCGCGCTTGGCCTCATCGGCGCCGCCGCACTGGCGGGCAGACCCGCCCTCGCGCAGGGCGCCAAGCTCAAGGTCGCGACGACCTTCACCGTCATCGCCGACATGGCGCGCAACGTGGCCGGGGATGCCGCCGAGGTGGTCTCGATCACCAAGCCCGGCGCCGAGATCCACGGCTACCAGCCCACCCCGCGCGACCTCGTCGGGGCGCAGGACGCGACTCTGATCCTGTGGAACGGGCTGGGGCTCGAGCGCTGGTTCGAGCAGTTCCTCGCCAATCTTGGCGACGTTCCGGCGGCGGTGGTCTCGGACGGCATCGAGCCGATGGCGATCTCGGGCGGCGACTACGCCGGCAAGCCCAACCCGCACGGCTGGATGGCGCTCGACTCGGCGCTGCTCTACGTCGACAAC
>NZ_JAATOS010000061.1:0-15756 GCF_011806505.1 Salipiger sp. HF18
CGGCCAGAACGCGCGCGCCACCGGCAAGCTCGCCGAGCTTGCGGACGGGCGCTACACCGCCGGGTTCCGCCCCAACCACCTCGAGATCAGCCAGCACGCGCCCGATGCCATGCGCTTCACCGCTGAGCTGCTGGTGACCGAGCTGACCGGGTCCGAGACCTTCATCCACCTCGATCACCACGGCGCGCGCTGGGTGGGGCTGGTGCATGGCGTGCACGAGCTGACGCTGGGGGCGCCGCTCGACCTCTGGCTCGACCCGCGCCACGTCTACATCTTCAGCGAGGCAGGCGACCTTGTCGCCCCCGCCGCCTACGCGCTGGCTGCCTGAGGGGAACCGGGACATGGCCAAGATCACGCTCGACAACCTCGCGCATTCCTACCTCGCCAACCCGGCGTCGGAGGATGACTACGCGCTCAAGGAGATGACCCACGACTGGGACGACGGCGGCGCCTACGCGCTGCTGGGCTCGTCCGGCTGCGGGAAATCCACCCTGCTCAACATCATCTCGGGGCTGCTGCAGCCGTCGCAGGGGCGCATCCTCTTCGACGGCAAGGACGTCACCCACGCGCCCACCGCCGAGCGCAACATCGCGCAGGTGTTCCAGTTCCCGGTGGTCTACGACACGATGACCGTACAGGAAAATCTCGCCTTCCCGCTGCGCAACCGCGGCCGGGACGAGACCTATGTCGCGAGCCGGGTGCAGGAGATCGCCCGGATGATCGGCATGGAGGACATGCTGCGCAAGAAGGCGCGCGGCCTCACCGCCGATGCCAAGCAGAAGATCAGCCTCGGGCGCGGCATGGTGCGCAAGGACGTGAACGCGCTGCTCTTCGACGAGCCGCTGACGGTGATCGACCCGCACATGAAGTGGGAGCTCCGGACCCAGCTCAAGAAGCTGCACCACGATTTCGGTCACACCATGATCTACGTGACCCACGACCAGACCGAGGCGCTGACCTTCGCCGACAAGGTGGTGGTGATGTACGACGGCCGCGTGGTGCAGATCGGTACGCCCGAAGAGCTTTTCGAGCGGCCCGAACACACCTTCGTGGGCTATTTCATCGGCTCGCCGGGGATGAACGTGATCCCCGCCAAGGTCGAGGGCCGCAGCGCCTACGTCAACGGCGCGCAGATGGCGCTTGGTCACGGCTACGGCGCGCTCGACGGCAAGGTCGAGATCGGCGTCCGGCCCGAGTTCGCCCGGCTGAGCCAGTCCGACGGCCTGCCCATCAAGGTGCGCCGGGTCGAGGACGCCGGCCGCCACAAGATCATCCGGGCCGAGTTCTTCGGCCACGGCATCAACATCATCGCGGGCGAGGACGACCGCATCAGCGCCGACATGAACCGCGTGAGCTTCGACGCGGCACACGTGAACGTCTACCGCAACGACTGGCGGGTGAAGGGAGACGCGGCATGAACACGTTTCCCCTCCGCACGGCGCAACTCGAGGAGGCCGCCCGATGAACAAGACCGTCAATCACAAGGCCTGGTTTCTCGTCCTGCCGGTGCTGGTCCTCGTGGCCTTCTCGGCGGTGATCCCTCTGATGACCGTGGTCAACTACTCGGTGCAGGACACCTTCGGGAACAACCAGTTCTTCTGGGCCGGGCTCGAATGGTTCGAGGAGATGCTGCACGACGACCGCATGTGGAACGCGCTGCAGCGGCAGCTGATGTTCTCGGGCATCATTCTTGCCATCGAGGTGCCGCTGGGCATCTTCGTGGCGCTCAACATGCCCAAGTCCGGGTTCTGGGCGTCGTTCTGCCTTGTCCTCATGTCGCTGCCGCTGCTGATCCCGTGGAACGTGGTCGGCACCATCTGGCAGGTCTTCGGCCGCGTTGACATCGGCCTCTTGGGCCACACGCTCGAGGCGCTCGGGATCGACTACAACTACACCCAGAACACGGTCGCGGCGTGGATCACCATCGTGGTGATGGACGTCTGGCACTGGACCTCGCTGGTGGCGCTGCTGGCCTATGCCGGTCTCAAGTCGATCCCCGACGCCTATTACCAGGCCGCCAAGATCGATCAGGCCAGCCGCTGGAAGGTGTTCCGCTATATCGAGCTGCCGAAGATGGCGGGCGTGCTGATGATCGCCATCCTGCTGCGCTTCATGGACAGCTTCATGATCTACACCGAGCCCTTCGTCGTCACCGGGGGCGGCCCCGGCAACGCCACCACGCTTCTGTCCATTGACCTCGTGAAGATGGCGCTGGGACAGTTCGACCTCGGCCCCGCTGCCGCCTTCTCGATCATGTACTTCCTCGTGATCCTGCTGATCTCCTGGGTGTTCTACACCATCATGACCAATCTCGACAAAAAGGGGATGTGAGATGACCGACGCCACCGTTTCCAGCCCCGCCCCGACCCGCGCCCGCAGTTTTCCGAAGGTGAACTCGCGCGCGGTGGTGATGGCGATCTACCTGATCTTCCTGCTCCTGCCGATCTACTGGCTGGTGAACATGAGCCTGAAGACCAACAACGAGATCCTCGGCTCCTTCACCCTCTGGCCGCGCGACCTGACCTTTGCCAACTACGTCACGATCCTCACCGATCCGGCGTGGTACATGGGCTACGTCAACACGCTCATCTACGTGGTGATGAACACGGTGATCTCGCTCAGCGTGGCGCTACCCGCGGCCTACGCCTTCTCGCGCTACCACTTCATGGGCGACAAGCACCTGTTCTTCTGGCTGCTGACCAACCGCATGGCCCCGCCCGCGGTCTTCGCCCTGCCCTTCTTCCAGCTCTATTCCTCGGTCGGGCTCTTCGACACCCATATCGCGGTGGCGCTGGCACATTGCCTGTTCAACGTGCCGCTGGCGGTGTGGATCCTCGAGGGCTTCATGCGCGGCGTGCCCAAGGAGATCGACGAGACCGCCTATATCGACGGCTACAGCTTCGGCGGCTTTTTCGTGAAGATCTTCATGCCGCTGATCTCGTCGGGCATCGGCGTCGCGGCGTTCTTCTGCTTCATGTTCAGCTGGGTCGAGCTGCTGCTGTCGCGCACGCTCACCACGGTCAACGCCAAGCCCATCGCCGCCACCATGACCCGCACCGTCGGCGCGGCCGGCGTCGACTGGGGCGTGCTTGCCGCCGCGGGGGTGCTCACCATCGTGCCCGGCGCGCTCGTGATCTACTTCGTCCGCAACTACATCGCCAAGGGCTTCGCCCTCGGGCGGGTCTGAGAGGAGACGCTCATGGACTGGATGGCATGGACCTGGCCCACCGCGGCCTTCTTCGCGACCATCGCGGCGCTGCTCGTCGTCTTCACGGTGCTGGCGATCCGCTTCCCCGAGACGCCGCGCATGGGTGTGCTCAGGATCGAGACCACCCGGGGCGATCGGCTCTTCATCACTCTGCTGGGATCGGCCTTCATCAATCTCGCCTGGCTCGGCCTCGTCGGGCAGGCACAACCCGCGGCCCTGATCGTCTGCCTGATCTACGCAGGCGCGGTCTTCCGCTGGGTCTGAGGGCGCGCGGGCCGGAGGAGGCCCGCCCCCGGAACACACACAAACGGTTCAGATAAGGGAGGAAACCATGAACCTGAAGACAACGACATCCATGGCGCTCGCGCTCGGCCTGCTGACAGGCCCGGCCTGGTCGGACATGGACGCGGCGAAAGCGTTCCTCGACGCCGAGATCGGCGACCAGTCGACGCTGACCCGCGAGGAGCAGGAAGCCGAGATGCAGTGGTACATCGATGCGGCCCAGCCCTTCGCCGGCATGGAGATCAAGGTCGTCTCCGAGACCATCACCACGCATGAATACGAAAGCCAGGTGCTTGCCCCGGCCTTCGAGAAGATCACCGGCATCAAGATCACCCACGACCTCATCGGCGAGGGCGACGTGGTCGAGAAGCTGCAGACCCAGATGCAGTCGGGCGAGAACATCTACGACGCCTACGTGAACGACTCCGACCTCATCGGCACCCACTGGCGCTACCAGCAGGTGCGCAACCTGACCGACTGGATGGATCAGGAAGGCGCCGACGTCACCAGCCCGACGCTGGACCTCGAGGACTTCATCGGCACCCAGTTCACCACCGCGCCCGACGGCAAGCTCTACCAGCTGCCCGACCAGCAGTTCGCCAACCTCTACTGGTTCCGCTACGACTGGTTCACCGATCCCGACATCATGGCCGAGTTCAAGGAGAAGTACGGCTACGATCTCGGCGTTCCGGTCAACTGGTCGGCCTACGAGGACATCGCCGAGTTCTTCACCGGCCGCGACATCGACGGCGTCGAGGTCTACGGCTCGATGGACTACGGCAAGAAGGACCCCTCGCTCGGCTGGCGCTACACCGACGCGTGGATGTCTATGGCCGGCATGGGCGACAAGGGCGAGCCGAACGGCCTCCCGGTCGACGAATGGGGCATCCGGGTGAACGAGAACTCGCAGCCCGTGGGCGCCTGCATGGCGCGCGGCGGCGCGGCCAACAGCCCTGCGGCCGTCTACGCGGTCGAGAAGGCCATCGAGTGGCTGAACAAGTACTCGCCGCCCTCGGCCATGGGCATGACCTTCTCCGAGGCCGGTCCGGTCCCCGGACAGGGCAACATCGCGCAGCAGATGTTCATGTACACCACCTTCGTGGCCCCGCTCGTGGACAGCGCCGAGGTGATGAACGAGGACGGCACGCCCAAGTGGCGCCTCGCCCCCTCGCCGCACGGCGTCTACTGGGAAGACGGCATGAAGGTCGGCTACCAGGACGTGGGCTCGTGGACGCTGATGAAATCCACCCCCGAGGACCGCGCCAAGGCCGCATGGCTCTACGCGCAGTTCGTCACCTCCAAGACCGTGGACGTGAAGAAGAGCCACGTCGGCCTCACCTTCATCCGCGAGAGCACGATCCAGCACGACAGCTTCAGCGAGCGCGCCGCCAAGCTCGGCGGCCTGGTGGAATTCTACCGCTCGCCCGACCGCGTGCGCTGGTCGCCCACCGGCACCAACGTTCCGGACTATCCGAAGCTGGCGCAGCTGTGGTGGCAGAACATCGGTGATGCCATGTCCGGCGCCAAGTCGGCGCAGGACGCGCTCGACAGCCTCTGCTCGGACATGGAGCGCGTGATGGAGCGTCTCGAGCGTGCCGGCATCCAGGGCGACTTGGGCCCGGTCATGAACGAGGAAAAGGACGCCGAGGAATGGCTGTCGATGGAAGGCTCGCCGAAGCCCGCCATCGAGAACGAGCGCGAGGAGCCGAAGACCGTCTCTTACGACGAGCTCGTGGCCTCCTGGCAGTAAGCTCCGGCGGTTCGGGGCGGGCGCCTGTGCCTGCTCCGGCCTGAACGACCCTTGCGGCGCGCGCCACCGGCGGGCGCCGTTTCTGTTTCCGTTCCTTGCGGGCTGACCCCGGTGCCGTTTGCCAGCACGAGACCCCGCCCGGCAGGTCATCGGCGCGGCTGAGCCCGCACCTCCCAGAGGCGCCTCACCCGGCGAACGTCCAGCGCGCGCCTCCGTGCCCCCCGCGCCCTGATCATATCCGCGCGCTCCAACGCCCCCGATTCGGCGACGAATTGCCTCGACCGCGGCCTCTTGACCCCTCGAGATGCCTGCTTGCCGGGCATCGGCGCACGGTATGCAACGGCACACGTTACCGCGAGTTAACATCTTGGTGTAAAACCGCTTTCCACGCGGGTCGCGACGATCTCCGGGCTGGCACCCCAGGGGGAAACCCAATAGGTCCGGACGCATCGGGAGGAGCGTCTGGAACGACCCGAAAGTACGATACCCATGGAACAGAAACATCGCGTCGTGGTTGTCGGGGGCGGATTTGGCGGCATCGCCTGCGTCCGGTCCCTGAAAGCGAAGGACGTCGAGATCACCCTCGTCGATCAGCGCAACCACCACCTCTTCCAGCCCCTGCTCTACCAGGTGGCGACCACCATCCTGCCCACCTCCGAGATCGCCTGGCCGATCCGCGGCCTGCTCCGCGACCGCGAGGACGTGCGCACGCTAATGGCCGAGGTCGAGGCCGTGGACCAGGACAACCGGCGCGTCCATTTCTCCGACGGCGGCTCGGTCGAGTACGACACGCTGGTGCTCGCCACCGGCGCGCGCCACAGCTATTTCGGCAACGACGACTGGGAGACCGCCGCGCCCGGGCTCAAGACGCTCGAGGACGCAACGGCGATCCGGCGCCGGGTGCTTTCGGCCTTCGAGGCGGCCGAACGGTCCGACGATCCCAGGGAGCGCGAGGCGCTGCTGACCTTCGCCGTGGTCGGCGCGGGCCCGACCGGGGTCGAGCTGGTGGGCATCATCGCGGAACTCGCGCAGACCTCGCTCGTGCGCGAGTTCCGCAACATCGACACCCGTCAGGCCCGCGTGCTGCTGGTCGAGGCCGGGCCGCGCGTCCTGCCCGCCTTCCCCGAATCGCTGTCGGACTACGCGGCCGGCGCGCTGAAGCGGCTCGGTGTCGAGGTGCGCACCGGCACGCCGGTGACCCATTGCGACCCCGAGGGCATCACGCTGGGCACCGAGCACATCCCCGCGCGCACCGCGATCTGGGCCGCCGGGGTCAAGGCCTCGCGCGCGGCGCAGTGGCTGGGCGTCGCGGGCGACCGTGCCGGGCGGGTTCCGGTGACCGAGGACCTGACGCTCGAAGGCCACCCCGAGATCTTCGTGGTCGGCGACACCGCCGCGGCAACCAACGCCGACGGCAAGCCGGTGCCGGGCATCGCGCCCGCCGCCAAGCAGCAGGGCGAGTTCGTGGCCCGCAAGCTGAAGGCCCGGTTCGGGCTCCGGCGCGATCCGGGCCGCTTCGTCTACCGCCACCAGGGCAGCCTCGCCACCATCGGGCGCAAGGCCGCGGTGGCCGACTTCGGCCGCATCCGGCTGAAGGGCGCGCTTGCGTGGTGGGTCTGGGGCATCGCCCACATCTACTTCCTCATTGGCACCCGCAACCGCATGGCGGTGGCGCTGAGCTGGCTCTGGTCCCACGCCTCGGGCCAGAAGAGCGCCCGCCTCATCACGCAGGGCAAGCAGGGGATCGCGGTACCGCGCAGCAGCGTCGCGGAGTGAGCTCCTCCTGAGCCTGTTGAACACCAGACGCACCGCAGGCCCCCTGCGGTGCGTTTTGCGTCTCTGCGCGCCTGTGGGGCGCGGGCAGTCGGGGTAAGGCCCGCGTCGGGCAGGCTCCGTAGAGAGCTTCTCACCCGCGAGCGCCCCTGCGGCGCGCCCCAGGCACCAACCGCGCCTCGCCCCTAGTCTCGCGCGTTAACCAAATATAGCGAAATTCGCATTGATGATTATTTTGACCGGGCGTAAGCTCTACCAATGGTTGTTCTGAGTACGGACTCTCTAACGCCCACCAAAACGAGTCGTGTTCCCGGTCACCGGCGCGCGCCGGCCGCACCGGACAACGGGCGCATCGCGGTCGGCCCCGGTACCCCAGGGAAAAGAAGCCCGGAACCGGGCTGTCACTGTAGTAACGGGAGGAGAATGGGTCATGGATTGCGTAAGGAGCATCACGTTCGTCATTCCAGGGGTGGATGGCGGACCGGATATCCAGGTCACTGCGGTCGAGGTCGACGGCACCATCGAGTTCACCCTTGAGGTGCTGCCGGGATATGAAGGGGAGGTCGGCGATATCCGCGGCCTGTTCTTCAATCTCAACGACGATTCGAAACTGATGAACTCGTCGGCGTTCGGCGTCGACGTGACGGACTACCAGACCGGGGACGTCATCGACCTCGGGCATGGCGCCAACATGCACGGCGCGGCGGATCCCTACGATGCCGGCGTCGAGTTCGGCGGCCCGGGGATCGGCAAAAACAAGGGCGACGTCCAGCTGACGAGTTTCACCCTGTCCAACGAGGCCGGGGACCTTACGCTGGACGACATCGCGCAGGTCGAGTTCGGCGTGCGGGTGACCAGCATCGGCGCGCCGGGCGGCGGACGCGGCCGCTCGGCCAAGATGGTCACGCTGGCGCCCGCGGCGCCGGATGCGATGGACGATTCCTACAGCATCTTCGAGGACGGCGCCTCGGGGCTCGACGACCCCTCCGACACGGCGGTGGGCGTGCTGTTCTCGGTGCTCGACAATGACACCGACGCGGATGGCGACACGCTGACCATCACCGACGCCTTCGGCGCCATGCACGGCGCCGTGCAGATCGTCGACGGCGACGACCCCGACCTGCTGCCGGGCGACGCGCTGCTCTACACGCCCGACACCGACTACGCCGGGGCCGACAGCTTCACCTACTGCATCTCGGACGGCAACGGCGGCACCGACTACGCCACCGTGAACGTCTGGGTCGAGGCGGTCGCGGACGTTCCCGAGGTCTCGATCATCGCCTCGGCCACGTCCAACGTGCACGAGGTGCATCTGCAGGTCATCGCGACCGAGACCGACGACGACAACTCGGAGTTCATCGCCAGCCTCGTCAGCAGCGCGGTGCCGTTCGGGGTCACCCTCAACACGCTCGGCACGGTGACCACCACGGACTACGTCTCGCGGTCCTACCTGCTCACCCTGCCGGACGCGGATTTCGACTTCGACCTGACCTTCACCGCCACCTCGCAGGAGCTGTCCAATGGCGACACCGAAACAGGTCAGGCGACGATCAACGTCGCCTCCGCCTATGACCTGACCGCGGGCGCGATCGACTTCACCGCGACCGACCAGAGCATCTGGGATTCCGGGGCGGCCTTCGTCTTCGACCCGGACATCCCGTTCCTCGGGCTCGATGTGGCCGACAGCGGCAACTGGGGCGGCGACGTGCTTGGCGGCAGCTGGTTCTACGACATCCGCGTCGGGCTCGAGCAGGAGCTGCTGCTCGAGGGCGGCTCGGTGGACGTCACCGTGCCCTACGACATCTCGGTCGAGGCCTTCTACAACCTCACCACCGACGTGCTGCAGCTCGACCCGACGGTGGCGCTGGCAGGCGGCGGCTTCATGACCGACGGGCCGTCCCTGAGCTACATGCTGGACCTGATCCTCGAGATTGCCGTCGGCACCTCGCTCGAGATCGCCGGGTTCAGCGCCTTCAGCCCAAGCATCAACGAGAACGGCAGCCAGTCGCTGATCGACTACGACAGCGAGACCTCGCCGCCGTTCGAGATCGGAGACAGCGACGACGCCCTCTCGGCCACGCTGGCATGGCCCGAGCTCGACGTCACCGGCACCTCGTCCGGGGGCGGGATCTTCGAGGGTGACGGCGCCTCGAACAACGTGCTGCAGCTCAACCTCGACGCGGATCAGGCCATCGCCGACCTGTTCTTCGGCGGGGTGAATCCGTTCGACCTCGGGATCGACTTCTTCAGCGATTTCTGGGAGACGGGCGTCGAGGCCGGGATCGAGCTTCTGGACCTCGATCTCTTCGCCGGGCTGAACTTCCTGCAGGACTTCGTGCTCGATGCCGGCGACATCGTCGCGGACATCGTGTTCGAGAACGGCGACACCTTCGAGTTCAACCTCGCCGGCGCGACCCAGTACGGCAATGCCAGCCAGTACGACGACAACGGCGACGGCATGGTCGAATACGAGCTGGTCTTCGAGGCCGAGGGCGAGACCTTCTCGAACGACACCGATCTCAACATCAACGTAGGCTACAGCCTCGCCCTGCTCGAGGGCTTCTACCGCGCCGGCGTGCTGGGTGCGGTGGCGGAAGGCTCCTTCGGCCCGGTCTATTCGACCGGAGCGCAGGCGGACCTCGTGCAGTTCGACGTGTTCTCGAACGAATTCGCACTCGACCTCAGCAGCGACTCGCTCGATTTCGCGATCGGCTGAGGTTCAGGGCCGGGGTCGGGCCGCCGCGCAGACGGTGTCTCGGCCCCGGTCCCCGCATCGAAAACCGGCGCATGTCGGCAGGGCCGTGGCGGGGCAATCCCGCCGCGTGCCAGTCCAGCAGAACCATTCGTGTACGAAAAACACACCACTCCCCTCGATCTCGAAGGATCACAGCGAAACTATTGTTTTGCTTGGGAGTAGTGGTGCCCAGGAGAGGACTCGAACCTCCACGGCCGTTAAGCCACTGGTACCTGAAACCAGCGCGTCTACCAATTCCGCCACCTGGGCACAGGTGGTGTGAGGCAGGCGTTTACGCGGCCCGCGAGATGGTGTCAACGACCTTTTTTCGGTTTGTTTTCCATCCGCCCCCACGGCACCTTGCCGCGACCCCGTCAGGCCGGTATTCAAGACCTCGGAACCTCGCAGCAGGAGCACGGCCATGAGCAAACTCGTCACCATCTACGGCGGATCCGGCTTTGTTGGGCGCTACGTCGCGCGTCGCATGGCCAAGCTTGGCTGGCGTGTCCGTGTCGCGGTGCGCCGCCCCAACGAAGCGATCTTCGTGAAGCCCTACGGCGTTGTCGGCCAGGTGGAGCCGGTGCTCTGCAACATCCGCGACGACGACTCGGTGCGCGCCGTCATGCAGGGCGCAGACGCGGTGGTGAACTGCGTGGGCAGCTTCGATGCCAAGGGCAAGAACAGCTTCGACGCGGTGCAGCACGAGGGGGCCGAGCGCATTGCCCGGATCGCCGCCGAACAGGGCGTGGCGCGCATGGTGCAGATCTCGGCCATCGGCGCCGACGCGGACAGCGCCAGTAGCTATGCCCGCACCAAGGCGCTTGGCGAGCAAGCGGTGCTCAAGCACATGCCCGACGCCGTGATCCTGCGTCCCTCGGTGATCTTCGGGCCGGACGACCAGTTCTTCAACCGCTTCGCTTCTATGTCCCGCATGGGCCCCGTGCTGCCGCTGGTGGGCGCCGACACGAAATTCCAGCCGGTCTATGTCGACGACGTCGCCCACGCGGCGGTGATGGGCGTCACCGGCGAGGCCGCTCCCGGCGTCTACGAGCTTGGCGGCCCGGATGCGGAAAGCTTCCGCGACCTGATCGGCCAGATGCTGTCGGTGATCCGTCGCCGCCGGTTCGTGGCCAACATCCCCTTCGGCCTCGCCTCGATCATGGGGTGGAGCTTCGAGCTTCTGCAGACCCTGACCGGCGGGCTCTTCAAGGCACAGATCACCCGCGATCAGGTGAAGTCGCTGCGCCACGACAACGTGGTCTCGGACGGTGCCGAGGGCTTCAAGGAACTCGGCATCGCGCCCACCTCGATGGAGGCGGTGCTGCCCGACTACCTGTGGCGCTTCCGCCCTTCCGGGCAATACGACGCCATCAAGGAATCCGCCCGGAACCTGCGGATGGAATGAGCCGGCGCGCCAGGCGGCGCGCCCTCTCGGGCTCGACTCTCCAGCAGCAGGCGACCTCGTAGGCAAGCGCCGCGCGGCGCTGCCGGACGCTCTGGCGGGCTCCCAGTGGGGAGAGGTCGAGAAACAGGTGGTCGGCCCGCGAATCGTCCCAGTCCACCAGCGCCGGCCCGTTCGGGGTCAGGATGACGTTGCCGGGGTTCAGGTCCCCATGCACGAGGCCTGCGGGCTCTGACGCCACCGCGAGAAACGCGGCAAGGATCGCCTGCGCCAGTCGACGCGGCATCGCCCATAGATTGACGTCCCCGCCCCTGCCCTCGCGCAGCAGCGCCACCATCCCCGGCACGCCGGGCCGCGGTGCCCCCCCCCCGCGACAGCCGGTGAAACGCCACGATCCGGGGCGCCCGCTCCTGCAGATCACGCGCCGAAGCACCCGGCCCCGGCAGGACCCGCTCGGCCGTCCAGCCGCCCGAAACCAGCAGCCCCGAAAGCGCGGGGACCGGCTCGGGCACGATCAGCCCTGCCGCGCGGGCGCGGGCATGAACGGGCGCGAGCCAGCGCAGGGCCGGTTCGGCGCGGTTGGTGCTCTTGATGACGAGATCGTCGCAGCGCCAGACCGCATGCCGGGCGCCCACCCCGCAGGGAACGAGCGGCACGGAGCGGCCCCAGCGTGCCGGGTCGGGCAGGCCCGCCCTCAGCACGCGTTCAATGCGGGCGCTTCAGCTGCGACAGAAGCGCGGCGTTGCGGCAGCCGGGAGGCGGCAGGCTGGCGATGCCGGTCTGGCTGCCGAGCCAGCCCTCGCAGGCCTCGACCAGGGCGCAGCCCCGGCAACAGGTAACCATCTGGGCATACTGGGCCGGATCGAGCCGGCCCATGTGCATCTCCTCCGACAGGTTCAGCCCCATGACGCGAGCGACGCTGCGCGTCATCCAGAAATGCCTTGCGGGATCTCCAAGCGTCTGCGTCATCGTCTTTACTCCCCGAGCAGCTCCTGCAGGGCTGCGAAATGCGCGCGGTTCACGCAATCTTCCGGCGTGTCGCGCAGGGCGTCCTCGGGCCGGTCGAGCCAGCGCTGGCAGCCGTCGGTCCATTTGCAGCCGCGGCAGCGCTGGACCATCCCGGCCCAGTCTTCCTGTGTCAGAATGCCGGCATCGGTGGCCAGCACGAGATCGGTTCCGTTCGCCTGGGCCATGCGCTGCACGAGCCAGTAATGCTCTTGCGGGTCACCGAGCGGCTGATGGGGCCGGGTGTCGAACATCTTGTCGTCCTCCTCTGCCATGCGTCAGGTATCGCGCAGGTTTTCGAAGAGCGCGGCGTTCCGGCAGTAGTCCGGCGCGTCGGGAGCGGTCTCGGCCTGCGCGCCGAGCCATTGCTCGCAGGCACAGGGCTGGGTGCAGCCGGTGCAGTTCAGCACCGCGTCCTCGAGCTGCGACAGGGACAGCCGCCCCCGCATCATCTGTTCCTCGAGATCGAGGCCCAGTGTGGTGGCCATGTGGTCGACAAGCATCGCGTGCCGTTTGAAGTCGGTTGCGCCAGGCATCTGAACATCCCCCAAGGGTAGCTGTCTCTCATGAGACAAAGCCTAGCAGGGCGGCTGCCCGCTGCCCTTGATGCAGGTCAACGTGGCCGGGAGCGCTCAGTTCGTCGCGGCGTAGGCCGCGGCGGTGCGGCGGACGATGGCGATTCGGGCAGAGTTCGGCGGGTGCGTCCCCAGGAAGCGGTCGCCCGGGTCGGGGATGCGCATGAAGAACTCGGCCCCCCGCACCGGGTCGTAGCCCGCCATCATGGTGAGGATGGTGCCAAGCTGGTCGGCCTCGAGCTCGTATTCCTTGGAGAAGGTCCGCGCGCCCACGCTGGCCCCGAACTCTTCTGCCGAGCGCACGTCTGCGGCGGTGGCACCGGACATGGAGGCGATCCCCGAGAAGATCAGCGCACCCACGGCGGCGTCCTCCTCGACCCGCGCGAGGTGGCCGAGGATGTGGTGCGACGATTCGTGGCCCATGACAAAGGCCAGTTCGTCGGCGTTCTCGACCGAGGCGATCAGCGGGATGTTGAAGGCAAGGATCGGACGGCCGTTGCGGTCGAGCGTCTGGAAGGCGTTGGGCTCGTCGCCCATGCGGTCGTCCACGACGATCAGGAAATCGCAGTTCAGCCCGGAGGTCAGGCGCCGACACTCGGATTCCACCACCGGCTCGAGCGTGCTCGCGACCTCGACAAACTGCCGCGTCGCGCGCTCGGCCTCGCGCGCCTCGGGCGAGCCGGACGCCTGTCCACCCGGCGGAGTGGCGATGGGCACGGCCTCGCAGGCGGCAAGCAGGACAAGGGCGAGATAGAGAAATCGACGCATGGGGGCTGGGGTTCTCCGGTGCCGGGAAGCGGGCGTTCGCCTTCAGCATAGGCGGGCGAACCCTCCCGCGCCAGAGTCACGCGATCACTGCGCGCGAGGGTGGGTCTTTTCGGTATGGGCACGGCAAAACAGCTGCGCTAGGCTTGCCTCATGTTCAGCATCGAGCACGAATTCGACGCCACGGTCGTCACCCTCGTCGACGAGGGCAGCACCTATCTGCAGGAAGACGTGATCGTCTCGGGGTTCGAGGATTGCGTCACGGTCGAGCAATACGACCCGCGCACCGACAGCGTCCAGAAGATCACCCTGTCCATGACCCAGATGCGCGATCTCGCCGCCGCGATCTCTCTGCCCGAAGGCGTCTACGTCCGCGACGAGGACTGAGTTCGCGCGCGAACAGGGTCAGGGATCGATCCGGAAGACCTTGTCGCGCGACGTCGCGCCCTGGATCAGGGTCAGCCGCGATTTCGGTACGCCAAGCGCCTTGGCCAGCAGCTTGGCGACGGCGGCATTGGCCTTGCCGTCCTCGGGCACCGTGGTCACCAGAACCCTGAGCTGATCGCCCTCCTCGCGGATCTCGTTGCGCGAGGCGCGGGGCGTCACCCGCAGCGCCAGCGTCGCTCCGGGCACCGCGAGATGGGCAAGGGTCGCCTTCGCCATGATCGGGCTCCGTGTCGCGTCGTTCCGGGCGGGCTTAGCAGCCACCGCCCCGGGCGGCAACGCGGGCGGTTGAATCCCCCGCCCCAAAGCCTGACATATGACCTCGACGAACGATGGAGACCTGCATGCCCACACCGAACCCCGCGGCGATGGAATTCCTGCTGAGCCGCCGCTCGCGCCCGGCCAAGACCCTCACCGGTCCCGCCCCCGACCGCGCGGCGCTGATGCCGATCCTGACCGCCGCCGCGCGCAGCCCGGACCACGGCAAGCTCGAGCCGTGGCGCTTCGTCGTGCTTGAGGGCGCGGCGCTGGAGCGGCTCGCCGCCGCCGCGCTGGCCCGGGGCGAGGCGCTGGGGCTCGACCCGGACGTGGCCGCCAAGGGGCAGAAGCAGTTCGCCGACAGCCATCTCTGCGTCGCGGTGATCGAATCGCCCAAGGAAAGCCCGAAGATCCCCGCGATCGAGCAGACCTATTCCGCCGGCGCCGTCTGCCTCGGCCTCCTGAACGCGGCACTGGCGAGCGGCTGGGGCGCCAACTGGCTGACCGGCTGGATCGCCGAGGACCGCCCCTTCGTCGAGGACGAGCTCGGCCTCGCTCCGCACGAGCGCATCGCGGGCTTCCTGCACCTCGGGACCGAGACCTCGGCCCCGCCCGACCGCCCGCGCCCGGATCTCGACGCCATCACCGAGTGGGTGTCGCAGTGATTCCGGCCGCGTTCCTCGCCGCGATCGGCCAGCTTGGCGACCCGCGCTTCCAGCGGGTGCTGCTCAAGGGGCTGGGCATCACGGTCGCGATCTTCATCGCGGTCTACGTGGTCTTCGTGCAGGTGGTGGGCTGGTTCCTCGGGGACAGCGTCTCGCTGCCGTGGATCGGCTCGGTGACCTGGGTCGACGACGCGATCAGCTGGGGCGCCATCCCGCTCATGCTGCTGCTCTCGGTGTTCCTGATGGTGCCCGTTGCCTCAGCCATCACCGGCATCTTCCTCGACGACGTGGCACAGGCGGTGGAGGACAGGCACTACCCGGCGCTCGGCCCGGCAAACGAGCTGTCGCTGATGGAGAACATCCGGGATTCGATCGGATTTCTGGGGGTGCTCATCCTCGCCAACATCGTGGCGCTGGTGCTCTACCTGCTCTTCGCGCCGCTTGCGCCGTTCATCTTCTGGGGGCTGAACGGCTACCTGCTCGGGCGGGAATACTTCACGCTGGCGGCGATCCGGCGGGTCGGGCGCGATGGTGCCACGCAGCTGCGCAAGCGCCATTTCGTCACGATCTGGATCGCCGGCGTGCTTATGGTTGTGCCGCTGACCATCCCGCTGGTGAACCTGCTGGTGCCGATCCTCGGTGCCGCCACCTTCACCCACCTGTTCCACAGGCTCCAGTCACGCTCCGTCACCGCCTGACCCAACGGTCAGGCCGCAGAGCGAAGGGCCCGTCAGTCGAGAGACGACGGGCCCATCCGGTTGAACATCCAGCCGTCGATGTCGCGCACGGTGACCCACCCCGAGAGGATGACGCCCGCGATGATCGCCCACACCACCAGCGCGATGCCGGTGGTGATGAGCGCCTTGCGACGGAGGTTGTGTACCTCGGGGCTGCT
>NZ_JAATOS010000612.1:0-2102 GCF_011806505.1 Salipiger sp. HF18
ACCCTGATGTCGCTGCCGCCGCGCACCCGACTCGACTGCGACATCCAGGGCAAGGAAGCCGAACTGGCCCACCGCGCCGTCTACGGCCGCTGAGCCGCGGCCGGCACGCTCAGCCGAAGCGTGCCTTGAGGGCCTCGTGCACCGGCGGCGTGACGAAATTGCTCACGTCGCCGCCCAGCCGGGCGATCTCCTTCACCAGCTTCGATGCAATCGCCTGGTGACGGGCCTCGGCCATGAGGAAGACCGTCTCGACGCTGTCGTCGAGCACCCGGTTCATCCCGACCATCTGGAATTCGTACTCGAAATCCGCCACCGCGCGCAGCCCGCGCACGATGATCTGCGCGCCCACGTCATGGGCGCAGTCGATCAGCAGGTTCTCGAAGGGATGCGGCACGATCTCGGTGCCGGTCTGTTCCGAAAGCTCGCGACATTCCGCCTCGATCATCGCCACGCGATCTTCCAGCGGGAAGAGCGGGCCCTTGTCGCGGTTTATCGCGACGCCGATCACGAGACGGTCCACCAGGGCGGCGGCGCGCCGGATGATGTCGATATGACCCAGTGTGATCGGGTCGAAAGTTCCGGGATACAAGCCGATGCGCATACGGAAGCCCCTCATCTACCGTTTTGCCGCACGCAACAATATTGCGTTGATGAATGCAACCCCCGATGCAAAAAGAACATAAGGACGACCGGTGGCCGGTCGCCCTTTCGTTGCCCCATTCGAGGGCAAAGTCGGCCATGTCCGCAAGGCGCGGAGAGTGCGCCCGCCTGACCCGAGCCGCGCGCGGGCGCCGCTCAGAATCCCATGATCATACCCTGAAGGGCTTCCTTCTCCATCGAGAGCTCGGAGATCTGCGCCGCGACCACGTCGCCGATCGAGATCATACCGACCATCACGCCGTCCTCGATCACCGGCAGGTGACGGAAACGGCCCTTGGTCATCCGGGCGAGCACCACGTTGCTGTCGTCGTCGCGCGAGCAGGTCTTGAGATCTCTGGTCATCAGCGCATCGACGCGCCAGGCCAGGACGTCGGGACCGTCGGTGCCGAGAACCCGCACGATGTCGCGCTCGGACAGGATGCCAAGCGGCGTCTGGCCGTCCTCCGAAACCACCACGCCCCCGATCCGGCGCTCGGCCAGGACCTTTGCAGCCGCCGCGACGGTCGCATCCGGGGTCACGGTGACGACGCCGTCGTCCGCCTTGTCCTTGAGAATCTGTTGAACCTGCATACCGCTCTCCTCCAATCGCTCAAATGCACGTGCAGAAAGCGTCCGCCCCATGCGACAATCTGTCAAGTCAGACCTTCGAGTCTCGCAAGCTCGCGCCGGATTCCCCGTGCCAGTGCCTCGGCAAAGGTGTTGAGCCTGCCGACGCGGCGGTCATCGGCGTGGCGCACGAGGTAGAAACTGCGGATCAGCTCGACCTCCGCCGGCAGGATCCGGGTCAGCCCAGAGGCTGCGGGCAGCGCGAAATCATGCACGATTCCGACCCCCGCGCCCTGCCGCAGCCAGTGGAACTGCACCGAGACCGAGTTCGACGCCAGCCCCACCCGGTCGAGCCCGAGATCGGCGAGGTAGTCGAGTTCCTTGTCGAAGATCATGTCGGGGATGTATCCGACAATGCGGTGCCCCTTCAGGTCGGCACGGCTGCGGATCGGCGGGTGCCGCTCGAGGTAGTCCTCGGAGGCGGCGAGGTGCAGCTTGTAGTCGGCGAGCTTCTGCACGACCAGCCGCCCGGCGGTGGGCGCCGAGACCCCGATCGCCAGGTCCGCCTCGCGCCGCGACAGGTTCACGATGCGCGGCAGGGCGACGATCTGGATCTCGAGATCCGGATTCTGCGCCCCGATCTCGGCGCAGACCTGCGGCAGCAGGAAGTTGGCGCAGCCGTCCGGCGCGCCGATGCGGATCTGCCCCGACATGCCCTCGCCCGCGCCACGCACCGCCTGCGCGCCCAGCCCCAGCGCCTGCTCTGCCTCCTCGGCGTGGCGCAGCAGCCGCGTGCCCGCCTCGGTCAGCGCGTAGCCCTGCGGGCTCTTGGCAAACAGCGTCTGGCCGAGCGTCTCCTCGAGCCGCGCCACCCGGCGGCCCACCGTGGCCGGGTC
>NZ_JAATOS010000613.1:0-2101 GCF_011806505.1 Salipiger sp. HF18
GCGACCCGCAGCGCCCTCCTGCCGTGGCTGGGTGCCATCGCCGCGCTGACCTCGGGCGCCATCGGCGTATACCACACCGGCGTCGAGCGCGCCTGGTGGCCGGGCCCGACCTCGTGCACCTCTTCCGCGCCGGTGACCGGGATCAGCGCCGACGACCTGCTGAACCAGATCATGAGCGCCGAGATCCACCGCTGCGACGAGGTGATCTGGCAACTCATGGGCCTCTCCATGGCAAGCTGGAACGCCATCGCCAGCGTCGTGCTCGCCGCGATCTGGGTCGCCGCAGCGCGCAAGAGCCACGGCTGACCCCTGCCCCCGACGCCCCTCTGCCGGCGCCAAACGGGCGCCGAAATCGCGCGTGACAGCGCCCGGACCCTCTGGCATCAGACACGCCATGAACAATCATCTCGCCATCTGGATCGGGCTGCTGGTCCTTGCCGCCATCGCCCTCGACATCTGGGTCTACGGCGCTGAGCATCTCGTCTTCCTGGGGCGCAAGTTCTTCACATTGCTGGATTGGCTCGCCTTCTGGCGATAACGCCGGCCTGCGCCAAACGGCGCGGTTGACTTACCGTCATCAAACTGGTCACGTGCAGCCAATTCCCGGTTTCCGTACAGCGAGGAGATATCCATGACCGTCAAAGTCGCCATCAACGGCTTCGGGCGCATCGGCCGGAACGTGCTGCGCGCCATCATCGAGTCGGGCCGCACCGACATCGAGGTGATCGCCATCAACGACCTCGGCCCGGTCGAGACCAACGCCCACCTGCTACAGTTCGACAGCGTGCACGGCCGCTTCCCACAGGAAGTCACAGTCTCGGGCGACACCATCGACGTGGGCCGCGGCCCGATCAAGGTTTCCGCCGAGCGCAACCCGGGCGACCTGCCCTGGGGCGACGTCGACGTGGTGATGGAATGCACCGGCATTTTCACTGCTCGCGAAAAGGCCGCCATGCACCTTGCCAACGGCGCAAGCCGCGTGCTCGTCTCGGCCCCGGCCTCGGGTGCCGACAAGACCATCGTCTTCGGGGTGAACGACAGCACGCTCACCAAGGATGACATCGTGGTGTCGAACGCGTCCTGCACCACCAACTGCCTGTCGCCGGTCGCCAAGGTCCTCAACGATTCCATCGGCATCGAGAAGGGCTTCATGACCACGATCCACAGCTACACCGGCGACCAGCCGACGCTGGACACGATGCACAAGGACCTCTATCGCGCCCGCGCGGCCGCGATGTCGATGATCCCGACCTCGACCGGCGCCGCCAAGGCCGTGGGCCTCGTGCTGCCCGAGCTGAACGGCAAGCTCGACGGCGTCGCGATCCGCGTGCCGACGCCGAACGTCTCGGTCGTCGACCTGGTGTTCGAAGCCAAGCGCTCGACCACCGTGGACGAGATAAACGATGCCATCCGCACCGCCGCGAACGGCCCGCTGAAGGGCATCCTCGGCTACACGGACAAGAGCAATGTCTCGATCGACTTCAACCACGATCCGCATTCGTCGATCTTCCACACCGACCAGACCAAGGTCATGGACGGCACCATGGTGCGCATCCTGACCTGGTACGACAACGAGTGGGGCTTCTCGAACCGCATGTCCGACACTGCGGTCGCCATGGGCAAGCTGATCTGATCCTGGCCCGCCGGTCGATCCGTCGGATGGGCCGAAGCTCGGTCCCGCTGACGATCTGACCAGCACCTGAAAGACCTCCCGAGGGCGGGGCCGGAGACGGCCTCGCCCTCGTCACGTTTCAGGCGACCGGCACCGGCCCGCCGCGAAACCACATGACACGCGGCGGCTGTGGCGCTCAGTCGTCCCGCATCATGTCGCGCGCGGACTGGTAACCCTGGCGGGCGCCGGCCTCGGCGCTGCGGGCGGCCTTGTGGGACGGCAGCATCTGCTGCGTCACCGGTGTCGGCGGCGGGAAGACGCGCTGCTCCCGCGTCCCCGCCGCCTGCGGGGCCACGCCGCCGCCGCGCGGCCCCTGTCCGAGATCCGCCCGGCGCAGAGGCCAGGCCCCGATCGTGCGGATATCCATCCAGACATCTCCTGTTTCTGCGTGGAATTAACCTTAACCGAAATTGGTAAAGAACATCTTGC
>NZ_JAATOS010000614.1:0-2097 GCF_011806505.1 Salipiger sp. HF18
GTGGTTGCCGGGCAGGTAGACGATGCGGGTGCCGTCCCGCGCGCGGGCGCGCAGGTCGGTCAGCACCGCGTCATGGGCGTCGGACCAGTGCACGCGGCCACCGTGCCAGATGTCGAAGATGTCGCCGACGAGATAGATCGTCTCGGCCTCGATCCCGCGCAGGAAGTCGAGAACATGTCCGGGCCGGCTGGCACGGGCACCGAGATGGAGGTCGGAGAGGAATAGGCTGCGCAGGGTGCGGCGGGCGTCTGTGCCGGCAGGGGAGGACGGCATACGTGGCATCTTCCTTGTTCGCTCGCCCGCCTTATGAGGGGAGCTTGTATCGGTATTATGACGCAACTTTAACAGTTTCTGCGCTGCAGAAGTTCCACGCAAAAAGCAGAATATTTGGAGGCCGATAGCGTGCGGTTCCGGCGCGCCTCAGCGCGGCAGGATCCCGCGCCCCGCGATGCCGTCCTTGGCGACCGAAACGGCCTTGAGCACCGCGAAGACCTCCTGCCCGGTCCGGAGCCCGAGCACTGTCGCCGACCGGCGCGTGACCCGTGCCAGCAGCAGGTTGCCCCCGACGTCGAGCTGCACGAGCGCGCCGGGGCCGTCGCCGATCCGCAACGCGAGGATGCGGGCCGGCAGCACGTTGAGCGCCGAGATCCCCTCGGGGCGCCGGATCGCCAGCATCACGTCCTGTGCTTCGACATGCACGCGTACGTGGGCGCCGGGCGGGCGCTGGATTTGCGGCACCAGCAGTTGCACCCCGCCGGCCTGAAGCTCGGTCAGCCCGTCGGGATGGTGCGTCGCCACGGTGGTTTCGAGAACCGCACCGGCGCCGCCGGGGCCAAGCGGGGTGACCTTGGGGTCGCCCAGCACCTCGGTGGCGCTGCCCTGCCGGGCGACGCGCCCGTCCTGCAGGGCCACGACCGAGGTCGCCAGCCGCGCCACCTCGGCGGGGGAGTGGCTGACGTAGAGGATCGGCACCGAGGTTTCGTCCCGGAGCCGTTCGAAATAAGGCAGGATCTCGGACTTCCGCTCCTCGTCCAGCGCGGCCAGCGGCTCGTCCGCAAGAATGAGCTGCGGCTGGGCCAGCAGGGCGCGCCCGATGGCGACGCGCTGGCGCTCGCCCCCGGAGAGGGCGCCGGGCCGCCGGTCGAGCAGCGCGCCGATACCGAGCATCTCGATGACGCGGGCGCTGTCTTCGCTCCGGCCCGCTTTCTGCGCGAACCAGCGCCCGTAGGCGAGGTTCTGGCGCACGGTGAGATGCGGGAAGAGCCGCGCGTCCTGAAAGATGTAGCCGAGCCTGCGGCGATGGGTCGGCAACCAGACCCGCCGGGTGCTGTCGAAGAGCACCCGCTCGCCGACGGCGATCCTGCCTGTGTCGGGCCGCAGCAGCCCCGCGACTGCGTTGACGATGGTGGTCTTGCCCGAGCCCGAGCGCCCGAACAGCACCGTCACCCCCTGCGGTGCCTCGAAGCTTGCATCGAGCGCGAAAGTGCCGAAGCGGTGGCTGAGCTCGACCTTCAGGCTCATGCGCCCGCCACCCGTTTCGCGATGCGCCGGGAGAGGACCTCGGACAGCATCAGCGCGGTCATGGCGATGACCACCGAGACCACGACCAGCCTCAGCGCCGAGGCCTCGCCGCCCGGGACCTGCAGGAAGGCGTAGATTGCCGAGGGCAGGGTCTGGGTCTGGCCGGGGATGTTCGAGACGAAGGTGATCGTGGCGCCGAACTCACCCATCGCCTTGGCGAAGGCGAGGATCGCGCCCGCGAGGATGCCTGGCAGCACGAGCGGCAGGGTTACCGTGGCGAAGACCCAGGGCGGGGAAGCGCCGAGCGTGGCGCCGGCCTGTTCGAGCTTGGGGTCCACCGCCTCGATCGACAGGCGGATGGCGCGGACCATCAGCGGAAAGGCCATGATCCCCGCCGCCAGCGCCGCGCCGGTCCAGCGGAAGGCGAAGACGATGCCGATGTCCTGCAGGACGCTGCCGATGGGCCCTCGGGTACCAAAGGTCAGCAACAGCAGGTAGCCGGTGACCACCGGTGGCAGGATCAGCGGAAGGTGCACCAGCCCGTTGAGGATCTGCTTGCCTGGAAACTCCCAGCGG
>NZ_JAATOS010000615.1:0-2093 GCF_011806505.1 Salipiger sp. HF18
GTGCTGCCGGGGACGGTGGTGTTCACCGTGGACATCCGCTCGCCCGACCAGGCCAAGCTCGACGGCATGCGCGCCGAGATCGAGAAGCGCGCCGCCGCGATCTGCGAGGAGATCGGCGTCGGCTGCGCGGTCGAGGCGGTGGGCCACTTCGACCCGGTGACCTTCGATCCCGAGCTTGTGGGCAACGTGCGCAAGGCGGCCGAGGAGCTGGGCTATTCGCATATGAACCTGATCTCCGGCGCCGGGCACGATGCCTGCTGGGCGGCCAAGGTCGCGCCCGCGACCATGGTCATGTGCCCCTGCGTGAACGGCATCTCGCACAACGAGGCCGAGGAGATTTCGAAGGAATGGGCCACGGCCGGGGCGGAGGTCCTGTTCCGGGCGGTGCTCGAGACGGCGGGGATCGTGGAGTGAATAGAATATTTAGAGTGGTCGGAGTCTGGACGGATGCATCTGATCCCGCTGAGGATCGGCTTACCTTGGATGTCATCGTGGACGAGCAAAATCATGTGCTCAAAAAGTACATGACATTCGGCTTCATGGGGTCAGCTCGCCCGGACGCCGAAAAGTTCTTTCCATTCGGTTTGCGCACTGATGGAACCTTGGCGAACGGATCGGATACCGGCGAGCCAGACGACACAGACGAAAGGGTCAGTATCCACGGGAAGAAAGCGGAGGTCGGCGAACTTTTTACCTTCCGACAGGATGGAGAGGAATACACCTATCGGATCGCTCAGGTAGTGAATCTCGGAGAACCATAAACATGACCACAGTCATCAAGGGCGGCACGGTCGTCACCGCGGATTACAGCTACGAGGCGGACGTTCTCGTCGAGGGCGGCAAGATCGTCGGGATCGGCCCGGACCTGAAGGGCGACGAGGTGCTCGACGCCACCGGCTGCTACGTGATGCCGGGCGGGATCGACCCGCACACCCATCTCGAGATGCCGTTCATGGGCACCTATTCCTCGGACGATTTCGAAAGCGGCACCCGCGCGGCGCTGGCGGGCGGCACCACCATGGTGGTGGATTTCGCGCTGCCGTCGCCGGGGCAGGGGCTGCTTGACGCGCTGCAGATGTGGGACAACAAGTCGACCCGCGCCAACTGCGACTATTCCTTCCATATGGCGATCACCTGGTGGTCGGAGCAGGTCTTCAACGAGATGGAAGCCGTGGTCCGGGAACGCGGCATCAACACCTTCAAGCACTTCATGGCCTACAAGGGCGCGCTGATGGTGAACGACGACGAGCTCTACGCCTCGTTCCAGCGTTGCGCCGAGCTGGGCGCCATCCCGCTGGTCCATGCCGAGAACGGCGACGTGGTGGCGGAGCTGTCGGCCAAGCTGCTGGCGGCGGGCAACAACGGGCCCGAGGGCCACGCCTATTCGCGGCCGCCGCAGGTCGAGGGCGAGGCCACCAACCGCGCCATCATGATCGCCGACATGGCGGGCGTGCCGCTCTACGTGGTGCACGTCTCCTGCGAGGACAGCCACGAGGCCATCCGCCGCGCCCGGATGCAGGGCAAGCGGGTCTGGGGCGAGCCGCTGATCCAGCACCTGACTCTCGACGAAAGCGAGTATTTCGACAAGGACTGGGACCACGCCGCGCGCCGGGTGATGTCGCCGCCGTTCCGCAACAAGATGCATCAGGACAGCCTGTGGAACGGCCTCGCGTCGGGCTCGCTGTCTTGCGTTGCGACGGACCACTGCGCCTTCACCACCGACCAGAAGCGCTATGGCATCGGCGATTTCACCAAGATCCCGAACGGCACCGGCGGGCTCGAGGACCGGATCCCGATGCTCTGGACCTATGGCGTGGGCACCGGGCGGCTGACCAAGGAAGAGTTCGTCGCGGTCACCTCGACCAACATCGCCAAGATCCTCAATTGCTACCCGACCAAGGGCGCGATTCTCGTGGGGGCGGATGCCGATATCGTGGTGCTCGACCCGGAGAAATCCAAGACCATCTCCGCCGCCTCGCAGCAGTCGGCCATCGACTACAACGTCTTCGAGGGCAAGGAGGTCAGGGGCCTGCCGCGCTTCGTGCTGACCCGCGGCAAGGTCGCGGTCATGGACGGCGAGATGAAGACCGAGG
>NZ_JAATOS010000616.1:0-2090 GCF_011806505.1 Salipiger sp. HF18
CGGGTCGACCCAGACGCCCCACTTGATCTGGCTGAGATCCTTGCGGTCGATCAGGTTGCGGTCGACGCTCTTGTCGGGGCCGATGGGCGTGTCGCAGGCCGAGACGGTGACGGCGGCGGCGAGCGCGAAGGCGAGTTTCACAAGCTTCATGTCCGTCTCCTCAGCGCACACACAGGATTTCGACGCGGCGGTTCCTGGCCATGCCCTCGGCCGTGCTGTTGGTCGCCACCGGGTAGGATTCCCCGTAGCCCCGCACGTCGACGATGCGCGCGCCCGCCGAGCGGGCCACCCGGGCCACCGAGTTGGCGCGGTTGTAGCTCAGGCGGCGGTTGTACGCGTCGCTGGCGCGGGCGTCGGTGTGGCCGGTGATGATGAAGCCGAAGGCGGTGGCGTTCCGGAAGAACTCGCGGATGCGCGCCTTCCCCTGCGGGCTGATGGCGTAGCTGTCGGTGGCGAAGTACTGGTCCGAGTTCAGCGTGCCGCAGACGTTGATGTCGTGGCAGACCGGGCGGCCGTCGCGGGTCACCCGGCTCACGGCGTAGCCCTCGGCGCCGTCGTCCATCACCCAGATCTCGCAGCCGTCGGGCGAGATCGAGACGCCCGGAATGTAGCGCTGGCCGCGGATGGTGCGGGTGTTCTGCGTGGAAATGGCCGGTTCGCTGACGCCGTCGGTGCCGGCGGAGGCCGGCGACGTGGTCCCGGTGGCGGCGATGGCTGCCAGTGCGACCGCCGCAAGGGCGCCGCGGACGGCTTTGGTGATGCGATTCGCCACAGCCTCTGTCCCCTTGTTACTGGTTGAACACCGCGCTCCGGTTTCCGGATTCGAGGCGGCACGGTAAACTTACGATAAAACGGGTTTTTAGCAGACTAATCCGCCCCGGGAAGCGAAAAACCCTACATATTGTGGCCCATTTCGGGACAAACGGAAGATGTTCGCGCCATTGTCCCGCGGACGGGTTCAAAGCCCCGAATGGAGCCTCCCTGCGGGACCTCAGGCCAGCACGCCGCGCAGCGAGTTGGGGCTGCTCTCGACGATGCGGACGCGGCGCAGGTCGCCCCGGGCGAGCCCGTCCGACTCCACGTAGACCGCGTGCAGGTAGTCGGACTTGCCCACCATCTGGCCCGGGCGGCGACCGGCTTTCTCGAAGAGCACGCCGACCTCGCGCCCGATCATGGCGTCCTGCAGCGCGCGCTGCTGGCGCAGGAGCAGGGCCTGGAGGCGCTGCAGCCGGTCGTCCTTTTCGGCCTCCGGGACCTGCGGGCGCTCGGCGGCGGGGGTGCCGGGGCGCTCGGAATACTTGAACGAGAAGGCCGAGCCGTATTGCACCGCCTCGACGAGGTCGAGCGTCGCCTGGAAATCCGCTTCGGTCTCTTCCGGGAAGCCCACGATGAAGTCGCCCGAGAGGTGCAGGTCCGGGCGCGCCGCGCGCAGCCGCTCGACAAGCTTGAGGTAGGCCTCGGCGGTGTGGTGGCGGTTCATCCGCTTGAGGATGCGGTCCGACCCTGCCTGCACCGGCAGGTGGAGGTAGGGCATGAGCTTCTCGCAATCGCCGTGGGCGGCGATCAGCGCATCGTCCATGTCGTTGGGGTGCGAGGTGGTGAAGCGGATGCGCTCGAGCCCGTCGATCGCCGCCAGCTCGCGGATCAGGCCGGCGAGGCCGCGGTCATGGCCGTGGTAGGCGTTGACGTTCTGGCCCAGCAGGGTGATCTCGCGCACGCCGCGCTCGACGAGGTCGCGCGCCTCGGTCAGCACCCGGTCCGCAGGACGCGAAACCTCGGCGCCGCGGGTATAGGGCACCACGCAGAAGGCGCAGAACTTGTCGCAGCCCTCCTGCACCGTAAGGAAGGCGGTCGGGCCGCGCTTGGCCTTGGGCCGGGCCTGCAGCCGCTCGAACTTGTCCTCCTCGGGGAAGTCGGTGTCGAGCGCCTTCTCGCCGCTGCGCGCCTTGGCCTCGAGCTCGGGCAGGCGGTGGTAGCTCTGCGGCCCCACCACGAGGTCGACCATCGGCTGGCGGCGCATGATCTCTTCGCCCTCGGCCTGCGCCACGCAGCCCGCCACGCCGATCTTGAGGTCCGGGCGCTCGGCCTTC
>NZ_JAATOS010000617.1:0-2086 GCF_011806505.1 Salipiger sp. HF18
GGTCTGACGCGGACACGGCAGGCCAGGGAAAGACAGGCAACACAAAAGAGGCCGGGGCGACGCCGCCCCGGCCCTTCACTCGTCAACATGGCGCGGAACGCTCCGCACCCACCCTTTAAACACCCTCAGCCCTCGAGCTTGGCTGTGTCCCACATGTCCTGAAGCCAGTCGGGCACGCCCTTGGGGTTGATCGCCAGCGGCTTCTGCTTGATCGTCCCCCCCGGCTGCATCTCGGCCGAAAGCAGCGACAGGTTGAAGTCGCCCTTGTACCTGTTGCCGAAGTAGGTCCGGGCCGTGGTTTCCTTCTTGCCCTCCATCAGGTTCACCAGCGCCTCGACCATGGTCACGCCCAGCACCGCGCCCGCCATGCTGTCGGTCGGGTAGTGCACGCCCGCGACGGTGCGGTTGATGGCGATGCGCTCGGACTGGCGGTAGAGCGGCACCTGCGCCGCGATCAGCGCGTCGGGATCGAACTTCGGAGCGTTCTTCCCGTTCGGGTCGCGCACCAGCCAGTTGAGCAGCGTGGCACCGGCAAAGCTCTCGGTCGCGTGGCCGCTGGGCCAGGCCGGGTGGCCCGGGGTCTGGATGATCGGCTGCACCTGGTAGGACAGCGTGATCGGACGCGGCACGTCGAAGCCCAGCTTCACCGGCATCTCGACCCGGGTGCAGAGCCGGAACACCGCCTGCAAAAGCGCAATGGTCCACTTGGTGGCGCCCGGGCTCAGGTAGCTGACGCTCGAGAAGAAGGTGGCGATGTCGCCGGTCTCGACGAGGATCTCGTTGAGACGGTCATAGCGCAGGTCCGCGGCAGAGCGCAGGAACGGGAACTGGTCTTCCTTGATGATCTTGAGCGTCGGCGCGTACATGGTGACCAGCGGCTCGTCCTGAAAATACACCGTGCCCTTGGTGTTGGCCTTCCTGCTGTTCTTGAACTCGACGCGGAAGAGCCCCTGGATGGTCTGGTCGATGACCGCCTGCCGCGGCACCGTCGCCAGCGACTTGACCGTGTCCCAGGCCGAGCGGCCGACGACCCGGCTGGTGCGGTCCGGGTAGCCATCCCAGTACCCCAGCGTGCCATCCCGCGTGCTGCCAAGGGCGAAACTTACCGCTCCGGCGCTGCTTCCGGAGCCACTCGCAGAGCCTTCGTGTCCCTCATGACCCTCGTGGCCTTCGTGGCCCTCATGACCTTCGTGACCGTAAATCGGCATCTTGTTCCCCCCAAGGGATCTAATCTGCACTCAAAATGAGGTTTCCCCCGACAAACTCGCAAAAATCCGCCGACCCCGTCAAAAGCTTATCGCGCGGACCGGGAAATATTCACGGACAATTCACGCCAGTTGCCGTCGCGGGGAGCCAATGTTACCGTTGCGTCACAACGTAGCCTCCTGCGCGGGGACACCGAATGCGCGACTGCGCTCCTCTGATCCGGATTTCCGTGCTCGGCCCGCTGCGCGTGCAGTCGGCCGAAGGGCTACAGGTGACCCCGAAAGGCGCGAAGAACCAGGCGCTGCTGGCGCTGCTCGCGCTCAGTCCCGAGATGGCCCGCCCCCGGCGTTGGCTCGAGGACAAGCTCTGGAGCACCTTCGGACCCGAACAGGCCAGCGCCAACCTGCGGCAGGCGCTGAGCAAGCTGCGCACGGCACTGGGCGAAGACGCCGACGCGCTGATGGCCGACCGCAGCTCGGTATCTCTCGACGTGTCGCGGGTGACGGTGGACCTGCACGACGAAGGATTGCCGCTCGATCTCCGGACCGAGCTGCTCGAGGGGCTGGACGCGCGCGACCCCGAATTCGAGGAATGGCTCCGGATGGAGCGCGCCGACCTGCAGGCCCGGCTGTCGAAGGCGACGCCGAAAGAGGCCAAGGGCATCCTCATCAACTGCCGTGCCTCCGCGCCCGACGGCGGCGCAGGCGTCATCATGGCCGATGTGCTCGCCAACCAGATCGGCGAGAACATCGCCGAGCAGATCCGCGCCTGGCGGCAGGCCAACGACCCGGACTGCCCCGCCGACCTGCCGGTCAGCGACCTGTCGCTGCCCTGCGACATCATGAAGACCAGCGACGGCCACACCGTCTTCGTCAAGGGC
>NZ_JAATOS010000618.1:0-2079 GCF_011806505.1 Salipiger sp. HF18
GTCGCGGGCGTCGGCCTTCATCGGCCCGGTCTCGTGGCGACGCTGGATGACGAGCAGCCGCCGCCCGGCGCGCGCCCCTTGCGACCTGTCGGTTCGAGTGCTGTCATCTGGCTCGTTCCTCCATGCCTTCTCCGGGGGTGCGCTTGCCGGGTTGGCGGACGGAGCCTCCGTCTCCGCCCTCCCGGATCCGCCGGCCAGAGAAGGGACGCTCCGCAACGATTTCATGACGCTTTCTTATTTTGCCACCAACCCGGCCGCGAAACGTCGTTCATTGGCCTGATAGCCGAGCGCGGACTTTCTCAGCCCCTCGATCGCCGCCTCGTCGAGCGCGCGCACCACCTTGCCCGGCACGCCCATCACGAGGCTGCCGTCGGGAATCTCCTTGCCCTCGGTGATCAGCGCCCCGGCCCCGATCAGGCAGTTGCGGCCGATCTTGGCGCCGTTGAGGATCGTGGCGCCCATGCCGATCAGCGAGTTTTCCCCGATGGTGCAGCCGTGCAGCATGACCTTGTGGCCGATGGTGCAGCCCGGCCCGATGAACAGCGGATAGCCCATGTCGGTGTGGCACACGACGTTCTCCTGAACGTTGCTGCCGGCGCCGACGCGGATCTCTTCATTGTCGCCGCGCAGGGTGCTGCCAAACCAGACCGAGGCGGCCTCTTCCAGCACCACCTTGCCGATCAGGTTGGCATCGGGCGCCACCCAGGCGCTGTCGTCGATGGTCGGTTCGATTCCGTCCAGGGCATAAAGCGTCATTATTCCGTCTCCTCGAATTCGGCCTGCAATCCACGCACGTGGTCCAGAAGCCCGGGCTGCTGCGTGCGCCGCAGCCGCGCCGCAGTCACGATGCTCTTGAGCCGGGCCTCGGTCTCGTCGAGATCCTCGTTCACCAGCACGAAGTCGTATGACCCCCAGTGCGAGATCTCGTCCCAGCTCTTCTGCATGCGCCGGGTGATGACGTCGTCGCCGTCCTGCCCGCGCGCGATCAGCCGGCGCTTGAGTTCAGCGATGGAGGGCGGCAGCAGGAAGATCGACAGCGTGTGGAGCGCCAGCTCGGAATTCGTCATCTGCTGGGCGCCCTGCCAGTCGATGTCGAAGAGCACGTCCTTGCCGTCGATGATGGCGTCCCGCACCGGACCCTTGGGCGAGCCGTAGAAATTTCCGAAGACGTGGGCGTGCTCCAGCATCTCGCCGTTGTTCACCGCCTTCTTGAAGGCGGTCTCGGACATGAAGTGGTAATCCTGCCCGTCGACCTCGCCCGGGCGCGGCGCCCGGGTGGTGGCCGAGACCGAGAAGATGATCGAGGGATCCCACGCCCGCATCCGCTTGGCCAGCGTCGATTTGCCCGCACCCGAGGGCGAGGAAAGGATGATGAGAAGACCGCGTCGGTTCATCGGTTTACTCCACGTTCTGGACCTGCTCGCGCATCTGGTCGATCACCGTCTTGAGGGCCAGACCGATCTGCGTCAACGCCGAAGACCCCGATTTCGAGCAAAGCGTGTTGGCTTCCCGATTGAATTCCTGCATCAGGAAGTCGAGCTTGCGACCCACTGCGCCCTTGTCGCGCATGAGATCCCGCGCCGCCGCCACGTGGGCGGTCAGCCGGTCGAGCTCTTCCGTCACGTCCGATTTCACCGCGATCAGCGCCAGCTCCTGCGCCACCCGCGTGGCGTCGGCGCCGTCGGTGTTCTCCAGGACGCGTGCCAGAGCCGCGCGCAGCTTCTCGGATTGTTCCTCGCGCCGCGCCTCGACCGCTTCGGCGGCCCGGGTCACCAGTTCCTCGATCTGCGTGAGCTGGCCCTCGAGCACGCCGCTCAGCGCCTGGCCCTCGCGGCCGCGCATCTCGGTGAACTCGGCCAGCGCCGCCTCGAAGCTCTCCAACAGCCGTGCGCGCAGAGCGGTCACGTCGCGGCTCGCCTGCCCGGTGGCCATGACCCCGCGCAGCGCCACGATCTGCGCCGCCGTCGCCGGGGCAAGCACCAGCCCGCGGCGCCCTGCCTCGGCCTCGATCCGGCCCATGGCCTCGAGCACGCGGGCGAGCGCCGCCTCGTCGAGCTCTGCCGCCGACTCGTCGTCGCC
>NZ_JAATOS010000619.1:0-2074 GCF_011806505.1 Salipiger sp. HF18
CGTGCTCGTCGACGCGCTGGATCGAGCGCACGTGGTGGCTGTCGCCAAGCCGCACCACCACCGGGTGGGCGGCGAAGGTGAAGGTGTCGAGCTGGTGAGGGTCCTTGCCCAGCAGCCGGGCGTATTCGGCGGCGGCGGGCGAACCGTTGATCTCCATCACCATGCGGCTGTCGGGATCGGCGCGGGTGACGACCATGCGGGTTTCAGTCGGGCGCAGGTGGTCGATGCTGAACACCTTGACCGGGCAGCGGCTGCGCACCAGCGCCAGCAGCGCAGCGTTGCGCCGGACCCGGCCATTCCACGACAGCCACGTGGCGCCGAAGTCGGTTCCGTCGCCGGTCGACCCTCCGAAAAGCGGCATCGGCCCCATGGCCGAGGCCAGGATGGAGGCGAGATTCTCTTCCTGCATCGACAGCCTGTCGACCATCAGAAAGGCGAATTCCGACCCCTTATCAGGAGCTTCCACATTGAGGCTCATGCGGCGCTGGATGAGCTGGTCGATCACCCGGCGGTCGTCGAGCGTGTCGAGATTGTCGATCGCCAGCGCGTCCACGGTGAACAGCGCCGACGGGAAGCCGATGGCGATGATCTGGCCTTCCTCGTAGCCGCTGCGGCCGATCTCGCCGGCGGTGGTGCAGGCAAAGACGTCGGCCTTGCCGAAGGCGCCGCTGAAGGCCCGGTTGAGCGCTGCGAAATCCGCCTGTGGCGAGACGAAGAAACACACCAGCTCGAACGGTCCGGGACCGAGCTGCGCCGAGATCGCGGCGACAGCGTCGCGCGCGTCGCAGGGCACCTGAGCAAGGCTCAGGGCGCCGTTGGCGTCCGAGGCACGGGTGTCCGTCATGTCCTCCCCCGAGGAGCGCGGCATGGCGCAGTCCAAGACATCGACCCTCCCAAGCGATGTGGCGGACAGATTACGGCGCGGCACCTTCGTTTGGCAAGACCCGGCTGAAATGCGCCTCCTGCGCGATCAGCACCGCCTGCGTGCGGCTGTGAACGCCGAGTTTCCGCATGATTGCAGTGACATGCGCCTTGACCGTGGTCTCGGCGATGGAGAGGTCATAGGCGATCTGTTTGTTGAGCTTGCCCTCGCAGATCAGCGACAGGATCCGGGCCTGCTGGCCGGTGAGCGTCGCCAGCCGTTCGAGCGCATCGCCGGGGCCGTCCTCGCCGGGGCCCTGCGGGTCGATGTAGCCGTCGGGGGTGAAGGCCTCGCCCCGGGCCATGGCCTCGAAGGCGCGACGGAACACCGAGCGCTGCGAGTGCTTGGGCACGAAACCGTCGGCCCCGGCCTTGAGCGCCTGGCTGATCATCCGGTTGTCGGCCATGGACGAGGCGATGATGATGGCGGCTCGGGGGGCGGCATTGCGCAGCCGCACCAGCCCGTCCAGCCCGTTCACGTCGGGCAGGTTGAGGTCGAGGATCACGAGGTCGGGCGGCTCGCCCTGCGCCACGATGTCGAGCGCCTTCTCAAGCGTCCCCGCCGTGCGGATCTCTTCGAAATCCGCGATGGATTGCAGCGTCAGCGTGAGCGCGTCGCAGAACAGCGGGTGGTCGTCGACCACCAGCGCCCGCGACTGCCCGCGTTCCGACAGGATTTCGGCTCGTTCTCTCATCTTGGCGGCTCTTCCGTGTCCTCGCTCCCGTTCCACAGGATAGCGCGTCCGAGGGCCTGCGTAAAACGTGCCAAAAGGTCTAAGATCGGGATCAGAACCAGCTCTCGACGGTCCTCGAGGCCGAGGAGATGTCCTGACCGACGCCGTCGATGGTGCCGCAGGCCGCGACAAGGGCCACGAAGGCCAGAAGGATTGCCTGTTTCATCTGTCTGCTCGCTTCATTTGTCTTTGTTGGTCTTGGTGCCTGTGGGGTGTTCCCCTGACCGTGTTGCCCGGCCATGTACGCCATATTAGCGCGTATCGTCAGTCCTGCCACCACCATGCGTTTGGCATCCAGTCGGTCCAGTCGCCGTAGACGGGCAGGTGATCGGGGTACTTCAGTTCCTTGACGTGGGCGATCCGCGAGACGTTCCACTGGTAGATCGGGATCACGTAGCGCCCGGTGGTCAGGATCCGAT
>NZ_JAATOS010000620.1:0-2066 GCF_011806505.1 Salipiger sp. HF18
ATGGCTACTCCGCGCGCGCGCTGGCGCGCCGCCTCCTTCCGCAGGGCTGGACCGTGCTCGGCACCACCCGCGATCCCGGGAAGGCCGACGCGCTGCGCGCCGAGGGCGTCGAGCCCATCGCCTGGGACCGTGCCGCCGTCGCCGAGGCACTGGGGCGCGCCACCCACCTGCTGGTCTCCGCCGGTCCCGACGCCGACGGCGACCCGTCGCTGCGGCTCTGCCGCGACGCCATCGCCGCGCGGGCCCCAGCTCTGGACTGGGCGGGGTACCTCTCGACCACCGGGGTCTACGGCGATCACGGCGGCGATTGGGTCGACGAGGACACGCCGCTCACCCCCGGCACCCGCCGCGGCCAGTGGCGCCTGCAGGCCGAGATCGACTGGCGCGCCGTTCCGGGGCTGCCGCTGCACATCTTCCGGCTGGCGGGGATCTACGGCCCGGGCCGCGGCCCCTTCGAGAAGGTCCGCAACGGCACCGCCCGGCGCATCGTCAAGCCGGGGCAGGTGTTCTCGCGCATCCATGTCGAGGACATCGCGCAGGTGCTCGAGGCCTCGATCCGGAAGCCCGCGCCCGGCAGCGCCTACAACCTCTGCGATGACGACCCGGCGCCGCCGCAGGACGTGCTGCTGCACGCGGCCGAGCTGCTGGACGTGGCGCCGCCGCCGGAGATCGCCTTCGACGCGGCCGAGATGAGCCCGATGGCGCGCAGCTTCTACGCCGAGAACAAGCGCGTCTCGAACCGGCGCATCAAGGATGAGCTGGGGGTGCAGCTGCGCTACCCGGACTACCGTGCCGGCCTGCGCGCGCTGCTGGACGAAGAACAGGGCTGAGGCGGAGCGCCTGCGCCGCCCTGCTCAGGCTTTCCGCGAGAGCACGTCGACGCCGAGGGTGGTGAGCACCTTTTCCTCGATGTGGCGCGCGTCGAGACCGGCAGCCTCGTACATGTCGTTGGGGCTGGCGTGGTCAATGAAGGTGTCGGGCAGCACCATCGAGCGGAATTTCAGCCCGTGATCCAGCGCGCCCTCGTCGGTCAGAAGTTGCACCACGTGGCTGCCGAAACCGCCCACCGAGCCTTCCTCGATGGTGATCAGCGCCTCGTGTTCGGCGGCAAGCTTCAGGATCAGCTCGCGGTCGAGGGGCTTGGCAAAGCGCGCGTCGGCCACGGTGGGCGAGATACCCCGGGCCGAGAGCCGTTCGCAGGCCTTCATCACCTCGGAGAGCCGCGTGCCGAAGCTGAGGATCGCCAGACGGGCACCCTCGCGCACGAGGCGGCCACGGCCGATCTCGAGCGGCTCGCCCTTCTCGGGCATCTCGACGCCGCTGCCTTCGCCGCGCGGGTAACGGAAGGCGATGGGCCCCTCGTCATGGGCGGCGGCGGTGGCGACCATGTGCATGAGCTCGGCCTCGTCGGCGGCGGCCATGACGACCATTCCCGGCAGGTTGGCCATGAAGGCGATGTCGAAGGCGCCGGCATGGGTCGCGCCATCGGCGCCCACGAGCCCCGCGCGGTCGATGGCGAAGCGCACCGGAAGGCGCTGGATCGCCACGTCGTGCACGACCTGGTCGTAGCCGCGTTGCAGGAAGGTGGAATACATCGCGCAGAACGGCTTCAGCCCGCCTGCCGCGAGCCCGGCGGAGAAGGTGACGCCGTGCTGCTCGGCGATGCCCACGTCGAAGACCCGGCTCGGGTAGCGCTCGGCCATGAGGTCGAGCCCGGTGCCGTCGGGCATGGCCGCGGTCACCGCGCAGATACGGCTGTCCTCGGCGGCAAGCCGGGTGAGCTCGCGCGCGAAGATCTTGGTGTAGGACGGCGCATTCGAGGGCGACTTCTTCTGCTCGCCGGTCACCAGGTCGAACTTGGCGCGGGCGTGGCCGCGGTCGGCGGCGCCCTCGGCGGGAGCGTAGCCCTTGCCCTTCTTGGTCAGCACGTGCAGCAGGATCGGGCCGGTGGCGCGCGCCTTGACGGTGCGCAGGATCGGCAGCAGCTGGTGCAGGTCGTGGCCATCGAGCGGGCCGATGTAGTCGAAGCCCAGCTCCTCGAAGAGGGTGCCGCCGACGGTCATCGT
>NZ_JAATOS010000621.1:0-2064 GCF_011806505.1 Salipiger sp. HF18
GTCAAGGTCCGCTGAGGAGGAGAGGACACATGAAAAAGGCAATCGCACTCTGGCTCGCCTCTGCATCGGCGGCCTTCGCCCACGCCGGTCACGACGCCGCCCTGCCGCCCGACGGCGTGGCGCACTGGCTGCTCTCGCCCCTGCACGGGCTGGGTGTCGCCGCGCTGGCCGGAATCCTGTGGATGGTGATCCGCGCCCGCCGCAAGGAGTAAGACGATGGAGCAGAGAACCATCCACTCCCACAACCGGGAGGCCGAGCCGCTCTCGACCTCCCGCCTGACCGGAGACGCCACCGCGGCGGATATCGAATCCGTCCGTCGCCGCACTTCGGTCTTCGTCTACGAATGGCCGGTGCGGCTCTGGCACTGGGTGAACGCGGCGCTGATCATGACGCTGATCGTCACCGGCTGGTTCATCGCCTCGCCGCTGCCGACGATGAACTTCGCCGAGGCTACGCACCAGTTCGTCATGGGCTACAACCGCTTCATCCACTTCGCCTGCGGCCAGCTTCTGACCGTGGCCTTCGCCGGACGGGTCTACTGGGCGCTGGTGGGCAACCACCACTCCAGGCAGCTCTTCTATGTGCCGGTCTGGCGCAAGGCATGGTGGAAGGAAGTCGTGCACGAGCTGCGCTGGTACGCCTTCCTCGAGGACGTGCCGAAGAAATACGTGGGTCACAACCCGCTGGCGCAGGTGGCGATGTTCTTCTTCATGACCATCGGCATCACCTTCATGCTGCTGACCGGCTGGGCGCTCTATGCCGAGGGCGCGGGGCAGGGCTCGCTGCCGGACCTGGTGATGGGCTGGCTCATCGGACTGGTGGGCAACACCCAGATCCTGCACGGGCTGCACCACCTGGGCATGTGGTTCATCGTCATCTTCATGATGATCCACATCTACGCCGCGATCCGCGAGGACATCATGTCCCGCCAGTCGATGGTGTCGACGATGATCTCCGGCCACCGCACCTTCAAGGACGACCTGCCGGACTGATCCCTCGCGATTTCCGGTCATGTCGAAACGGGCGCTCCCGGGGCGCCCGTTTTCATGTGGAAAATCGGTTTTCGATTTAGCGGATGTATGGAAAGATGGCTTCCGTCTTTGGTGCCGCGTCAATGGTGCATATGCGCTGAATGTTAAGCGAATACAGGCGGTTGTCCTTTTCCGGCCAAAACCTGATGAATCGATGAACCATTGGCGCCCGAAGCGTAAGGTCGGTTTCCACGAAGGGCGGAAAGAGGGGTTCCGCCGGTACGCAGTAGGGGAGGCGGCATGACCCGCAACGCGCTTATCCTGGGCATCGGAAACGTGCTCTGGGCGGACGAAGGTTTCGGTGTCCGCTGTGTCGAGCATCTGGCCGACCGCTGGTCCTTCGGCCCGGACGTCACGGTTCTCGACGGTGGCACGCAGGGGCTCTACCTGCTGCCCTTCCTCGAAGAGGCCGACGTCATGGTGGTCTTCGACGCGGTCGACTACGGGCTCGCCCCCGGCACCATGAAGGTGGTCGAGGGCGACGAGGTACCGCGCTTCATGGGCGCCAAGAAGATGTCCCTGCACCAGACCGGCTTCCAGGACGTGATCGCGACCGCGCAGCTCATGGGCTACTGCCCCGACGAGCTGCTGCTGGTGGGCTGCCAGCCCGAGGAGCTCGAGGATTACGGCGGCGGGCTGCGCGACGTGGTGGCTGCCCGCATCCCCGAGGCTGTCGGTATCGGGCTCGGCTGGCTTGAGACACGCGGCTTCGCGGCCACCGAGGGCCGGACGGAGTCCGACACCCTCGCCGACGCCTCGATCCGCCACCGCGCCTACGAGACGGGCCGCCCCTCCGAGGACGAGGCCTGCCGCACCGGCGACGCCCGTTTCTTCCCGGCCGCCGAATAATGTGCGTCGGCATCCCCATGCGGATCCTCTCGGTCGACGGCATCGCCGCGCGCGCCACCGGAGACGAGGGCGAGGCGCTGATCGACCTGTCGCTGGTCGGCGACGTGGCGCCGGGGACATGGGTCCTGACCCATCTCGGCCACGCCCGCGAGGTCATCTCCGAGGCCGAGGCGCAGCTCATCG
>NZ_JAATOS010000062.1:0-15703 GCF_011806505.1 Salipiger sp. HF18
CGGAGAGCCGAGCGCCAGCCTCGGCCTCGGCCGCCTTCTGCGCGGCGAGCGCCGCCGCGAGCCGGTCGCGCAGGTCGGCGGTGCTGCTCTCGGCATCGCCCTGCGCCGCCAGCGCCGCGGCAAGACGGGCCTCGAGATCGTCGGCGCCTTCCGCCTCGGAGCGCGCCTCGGCCAGCGCCTTCTCGGTCTCGTCCTGCCGGAGCAGCGCCGCAGCAAGGCGGGCATCAAGATCGTCGCTCGCGTCGCGGGCGGCGGCCAGCAGGGTCAGCGTCTCCTCGGCCTTCCGGCGTTGTTCCTCGAGCGCCATGGTCATCGCGGTCAGCTCGGTGTCGGAGGATTCGAGCCGCGCGCGCAGGGCGGCGGCGGCCTCGGCCTCGGCGAGGCGCTGCGCCTCCTCGTCGGTCAGGTCCTGCTGCAATTCATCGACGCGGGTCGTGAGCCCGCCCATGGTCTCGGCCTGCTCGGCGTTGCGGGCGCGCAGATCCTCGACCAGCGCCTCGAGCGCCTCGCGGCGGGCGGCGGCAAGACGGGCAGCCTCGGCCTGCGCGTCGACCTCGGTGCGGGCCTGCGCCAGCGCCAGGTCCAGCGCGTCGCGTTCGGAGGTCACCGCGTCGCGGGCGGCCTCGAGCTCGGCCTGTGTGGCGGTCATCGCGGTCCGACAGCAGCGCCGCGACCTGTTCCTCGAAGGAGGCGATGCGCCCCTGCGCCGCCTGCAGTTCCTCGGACTGGCGGTCGCGGGCGGCGGTCAGCGTGGCGATCAGGCCCTGCTGTTCCGCGAGCCGGGTCTCGTTGTCGTCGAGCGTGGTCTGCAGCTCGCCCAGACGGGCGGTGAGCTGACTGTTCTCGCGTTCCTGCAGGCCGAGCGCCTGGCTCAGCTCCGCCAGTTCCGAGGACAGCCGGTCGAGCTGGCTTTCCTGCCCGGTGATGGTGTCGCGCAGCACCGACTGGATGACCATGAAGATGGTCAGCACGAACATCAGCACCAGCAGGAGGCCGGTCATCGCGTCGACGAAGCCCGGCCAGATGTTGGCCTGGAAGCGCGCGCCGGTGCGTCGCGACAGGGCCATGGATCAGGCCTCGCCCTTCGGTCGCGCCGGCCGGATGGTCAGCGACGGCGCCGCCGCCTGCGGCTGGTTGGCGAGCTTGGAGAGCGTGCGGTTCAGACTGCTGAGGTCGGTGCGCAGCTCGGCCATGGTCTCCTGCCGGCCGGCGGAGATCTCTTCCAGCAAGCGCAGCATCTGCACGTCGATCGACCGCAGCCGCATGCGGCTTTCGGCGTCGAAGCCTTCGGCGGCGTCGCGTTCGGCCAGCACCTCGGCCAGCCGCTCCTGCCCCTCGGCGATGCGGGCCAGCGAGTTGGCCGAGGGTGCCGTGGCCTCGAGCCGCTCGGTCATGCGCTCGACCGAATCCGCGAGCTGCCCGAGCCGGGCGTCGACCTCGTTCTGGCCCTCCTGCGAGCGGGCGAACATCAGCGTGAGCCGCTCCATCTGGTCGGTCATCTGGTCGAGCACCTGCTCGACCACGCCGGTGTCACCGGCGCTGTCGCCATCGCCCGAGAAGCTGAGCTTGGTGATGGTGCTGAGCCATTCCTCGAGCTCGCGGTAGAAGCGGTTCTGGCCGTGACCCGCGAAGAGCTCGAGCAGGCCCACGATCAGCGAACCCGCAAGGCCCAGCAGCGACGAGGCGAAGGCCACGCCCATGCCGCCGAGCTGGCTTTCCAGACCCGACATCAGCCGGGTGAACACGTCCATGTTCGACTCGCCCTGCTCGGGCGCGAGGCTGCGGATGGTATCGACCAGCGCCGGCACCGTGGTTGCGAGGCCGTAGAAGGTGCCGAGAAGGCCGAGGAAGATCAGCAGCGAGACGAGGTAGCGGGTGATCTCGCGCGCCTCGTCGATGCGGGTGGCCACCGAGTCGAGGATCGAACGGGTCGAGGTCGTGGTGATCTGCATCCGCCGGTCGCGCCGGCGCAGCAGGGCCGCGAGGGGGGCCAGCAGCCGGGGCGCCTGCGCACCCGCGTCGCGGTCGGTGACGAAGCGTTCGATCCAGCGCACCGAGGTGATGAGCTGCGCGACCTGAAAGAAACAGGCGAGCACACCAAGCACGAAGACGAAGACGATAAAGCCGTTGAGCCAGGGGTTCGCCTGGAACACCGGCAGCACCCGCGGAAGGGCGACGACGCCGCCCGCGACGCAAAGGCCGATGACCGCGAGCATGAGGGCGATCTGGCGTACGGGCTGGCTGAAGTGTGGCTCGGCCTCGAGGTCGGGCGTGTCCATTTATGTCCCTGGCGGTGGTTCTGGCATCGGTCCTGTCGGAGCCGAGCCTATTGCGGCAGCCGAATCAAGCCAAGCGGTTATCCGAAAGTTGCCGCACACGATCCTGCAACCAGTGCAGTTCCGCATCGGGTATGCCCAGCGCATCCAGATGCGACGCCGTATTGTAGAGGTATTCGGTGTTCGGACCCCGCCCGCCGATGGCGCGCGAGATGATGTCGGCCTGCTCTTCGAGCGGCAGACCGCCGCAATACTGAACGTGGTGCGGATCGATGACATAGGTCACCGCCTCGACCCGCCGGCCGTCGCGCAGATCCACGTGAAGCATTTTCTCGAGATAGGCCGACGAGATCAGCTCGCGCTCGCGCAGGTAAGCCAGGGTTACATCTTCGCGTCCCTCGGCGGCGCGCAGCGCCAGCCCCTCGCAGAGCGCCCCGGGCTGTTCGTCGAGCGCCAGCACCAGGCCGGGCTCATCCTCGGTGCCGCGATGGTGGATCGAGCGCATGCAGAAGCTGCGGTGGTAGTCGGGGAGGATGGCATGCGCCTCCTCGGCGACCTCGAAGCCGGGATTCCACAGGAGCGAGCCGTAGCCGAAGACCCAAAGCGCCATGATTTCTGGTCCTTTCCTTTGCCAAGCTGTAAACACCATGCGGCAGGGGCATGAAAAGGGGGGCGCCGTGAAACGACTGGCAATTCTGGTGATCGTCGCGGCGCTGGCATGGTCCGGCTTCTGGGCATTTTCCGCATGGGCGCAGAAACGGGCGATCGAGGGCTGGGCCGAGGACCGCCGCGCCGACGGCTGGGAGGTGAGCTACGACGACCTCGCCATCCGCGGCTTCCCGAATCGTCTCGACACCACCTTCACCGGCCTGCTGCTTGCCGATCCCGGCAGCAACACCGTCTGGGAGGCGCCCTTCCTGCAGGTGCTCCAGATGGTCTGGAGCCGCGATCACGTCATCATCGCCTTTCCCGACGAGCAGGTGCTGACCCGCGAGGGCGCGCGCTACGAGATGAGCTCCGAGGGGCTGCGCGCCAGCCTCGTGCGCGACGACGGCTACCTTCTGCGCGCCCACGCCGAGGCCGATGTCCTGAACGTCTCCGGCGAGGCGCCTCTGGCGCTGTCGGACCTGACTGCCGCCATCGACCGGCTCGAGGGCGAGGACCGCACCTACCGCGTCGCCGTCAACGCCGAGGGCATCGCCACCGGCGGGCGCATCTCGGGCGGCGGCGACGACGGGCTGCGGCTCGACAGCACCGTGGCGCTGGCCGAGCCGCTGCGGCCCGAGACCTACGCCGACGCGCAGCCGACCCGCATCGAGATCCGCCGCGCCGAAATCGGCATGGACGCGCTGCAGCTCGCCGCCACCGGCGAGCTCGACGTGGACGAGGACGGCTACCCCGAGGGCGAGCTGTCGCTCCGGGTCGAGAACTTGCGCGAGGCCATCGAGGCCGAACGCCAGGCCGGCCGGGTGCCATCCGAGGTGCTGTCGCTGATCGAGAGCGCGGCGCAGCTGCTGGCCGGGCTCTCGGGGCGCGAGGACACCATCGACCTCACCTTCGAGTTCCGCGACCGCCGGACCTGGCTCGGGTTCCTGCCGCTCGGCAAGGCACCGCAGCTGCACTGAGCGCGCCCGCGGCATCTTGCGCCGCGCCCCGTTCCCGGGAACAGTGCGCGCATGACCGACCTGTCCCACCGCATCGAAGCCAAGCGCGACGAGCTGATCGCGCTCACGCAGGATCTCATCCGCATCCCGACGCTGAACCCGCCGGGCGAGAACTACCGGGCCATCTGCGACTACCTGCACCACCAGCTCGCGGCGCGCGGCTTTGCCTGCGAGCTGGTGCGCGCGGTGGGTGCCCCCGGCGACAGCGACCGCTACCCGCGCTGGAACCTCGTGGCCCGGCGCGAGGGCACCCGACCGGGCGACTGCGTGCATTTCAACTCGCACCACGACGTGGTCGAGGTCGGCAAGGGCTGGACCCGCGACCCGTTCGGCGCCGAGCTTGACGGCGACCGCATCTACGGGCGCGGCGCCTGTGACATGAAGGGCGGGCTCGCCGCCTCGATCATCGCCGCCGAGGCCTTTCTCGAGACCCACCCCGACCACGCCGGCGCCGTCGAGATCAGCGCCACCGCCGACGAGGAATCCGGCGGCTATGGTGGCGTTGCATATCTTGCGCGCGAGGGCTGGTTCGCGCCCGAGCGGGTGCAGCACGTGATCATCCCCGAGCCGCTCAACAAGGACCGGATCTGCCTTGGCCACCGTGGCGGCTGGTGGGCCGAGATCGAGACCAAGGGCGAGATCGCTCACGGCTCCATGCCCTTCCTCGGCGATTGTGCTGTGCGCCACATGGGCGCCGTGCTGGCGGCCTTCGAAGAGCGGCTCTTCCCCGCGATGGCGGCGCGTCACACCGAGATGCCGGTGGTGCCCGAGGGGGCGCGGTCCTCGACCATGAACATCAACGCCATCCACGGCGGCCAGCCCGAGAACCCGCCCGATTTCGACGGGCTGCCCGCCCATTGCGTGCCCGACAGTTGCCGTATTGTGATCGACCGGCGCTTCCTGATCGAGGAAACCGTCGAGGGCGTGCGCGACGAGGTGATCGGCCTGCTCGACGATCTCAAGGCGCGGCGCGAGAACTTCGACTACGAGATCCGCGAACTCAACCGGGTGATCCCCTCGATGACCGACCGCGACGCCCCCGTGGTGCGCACCGTCACCGAGGCCATCCGCGAGGAGCTGGGGCTCGAGGCCAGCTACGTCGCCTCCCCCGGCAGCTACGACCAGAAGCACATCGACCGCATCGGCAAGCTGAAGAACTGCATCGCCTACGGGCCCGGCGTGCTGGAGCTGGCGCACAAGCCCGACGAGTGGGTCGGCGTCACCGACATGCTCGACAGCGCGCGGGTGATGGGGCGCAGCCTCGAACGGCTGCTGCTGCCCTCCTAGACCGCGAAAGGGGGCCCAGCGCGGCCCCCTTACCATGCGAAAAAGGCAGCGCCGCGCCCGGCCTCAGCCGACCGCGATGTTGTCGATGAGCCGCACGCCGCCGATCCATGCCGCCGCCAGCAGCCGCGCCGGACGCTCGACGGACGCCATCGGCGCCAGCCCGTCCGCCGCCCGCAGCTCGAGATACTCGACCCGCTCGAACCCGGCCGCGAGGATCGCCTCCTCTGCCGTCGCCCGCAGCGCCGCGACATCGCCGCCCGCCAGCAGCCCCTCCGCCATGGCGGTCATCGCGCGGTTGAGCCCCGGCGCCGCGGCGCGGGCCTCGGCCGGCAGCAGCATGTTGCGCGAGGACAGCGCGAGCCCGTCGTCTTCGCGCACCGTGGGGCAGCCGATCACCTCGACCGGGATGTCGAGATCCATGGCCATGCGCGTCACCACCTGCAACTGCTGGTAGTCCTTCTGGCCGAAATAGGCGCGGTCGGCGCCGGTCTGCAGGAAGAGCTTGCACACCACCGTGGTCACGCCGTCGAAATGCCCGGGCCGGTGGGCGCCGCAGAGCCCCTCGGTCAGCCCGGTGACCGAAACCGTGGTCGCGAAACCGTCGGGGTAGATCTGGTCGGGATCGGGCACGTAGATCACCTCGACCTCGTGCGGCGACAGCTTCTCGGCGTCCTGCTCCTCGGTCCGCGGGTAGTTCTCGAGATCCGAGGCGCTGTTGAACTGCTTCGGATTGACGAAGATCGTCACGATGACCCGGTCGTTCGCCGCCTTCGCGGCCTCGACGAGGCTCAGGTGCCCGGCGTGCAGCGCGCCCATGGTCGGCACCACGCCGATGCTCTCGCCCGCCCGCTTCCAGGCGAGCACGCGTGCCCGCAGCGCCGATCGGGTGCGAACGATGTCGGTCATGCGCCCTCTCCCGGCCTGGCGTCGGCGAAGACGTGTTCGGCGGCGGGGAAGCGGCGGCTGCGCACCTCCTCGGCATAGGCTGCGACCGCGGCCTCGGCCTGATCGCCCAGCGTCGCGTAGCGTTTCACGAACTTCGGCTTGAAGGCGGTGAAGAGCCCCAGCATGTCGTCGACCACGAGGATCTGCCCGTCGCATCCCGCCGAGGCGCCGATGCCGATGGTGGGAATGGCGATGCCGGCGGTGACCCGGTCGGCGAGCGCCGCGGGCACCTTCTCGAGCACCACCGCAAAGGCACCCGCCTCGGCCACCGCCACCGCGTCGGCCATGAGCCGGTCGCCCGCGGCGCCGCGGCCCTGCACCTTGTAGCCGCCCAGCGTGTTGATCGACTGCGGCGTCAGACCCACATGCGCCATCACCGGGATGCCGCGTTTCACGAGAAACGCGATCGTCCCGGCCATCTCGACGCCACCCTCGAGCTTCACCGCCGCGCAGCCGGTCTCGGCCATAAGCCGGGCAGCGTTGCGGAAGGCCTGCTCGGGGCTTTCCTCGTAGCTGCCGAAAGGCATGTCGACGACCATCATCGCCTGCGCCAGCCCGCGCTTCACCGCCCGGCCGTGCAGGATCATCATCTCCATGGTCACGCCAAGCGTCGACTCGAGCCCGTGCAGCACCATGCCGACAGAATCGCCCACGAGCACGAAATCGCAATGCGCGTCCATCAGCTGCGCCATCGGCGTGGTGTAGGCGGTGAGGCTGACCAGCGGCGCGCCTCCCTTCCGGGCTCGGATGTCTTCCGGCAGCGGCGCGGTCTTGCGTGCGGTGGCACTCATTGGCGTCTCCTCCTCGGCAACAAGGCTGGCGCCATCTATCAGCCCGCACGGCCATTATCCAGCCCGCCCTTGATCGCATGAGAAAATTCGCCACACTCGCCGCAACCCAGAACGGAGTTTCCCATGGTCCGCACCCGCCCCGTCCTTGCCGCTTTCCTGCTTTCGGCCCAGGCCGCGCTGGCCGCGCCGCCGGACCTCGTGATCGCCCTGCAGCTCGAGCCGCCGCATCTCGATCCGACCTCGGCGGCGGCGGGCGCGATCGACAGCGTGCTCTACACCAACGTCTTCGAGGGGCTGACGAAATTCAGCGAAACCGGCGAGATCGTGCCCGGGCTCGCCGAAAGCTGGGAGATCTCGGACGACGCCAAGATCTACACCTTCCACCTGCACGACGGCGTCACCTTCCACGACGGCACCACGATGGATGCCGAGGACGTGAAGTTCAGCCTCGACCGCGCCCGCGCCGAGGACAGCCAGAACGCCCAGAAGGCGCTGTTCGAGGGCATCGCCGAGGTCACGGTGCTGGACCCGCTCACGGTGCAGGTGACGCTGGCCGAGCCCGACGGCAATTTCCTCTTCAACATGGCGTGGGGCGATGCGGTGATCGTCGCGCCCGAGAACATCGAGGGCATCCAGCAGACCCCCGTCGGCACCGGCCCCTTCGTCTTCGACCGCTGGATGACCGGCGACCGCATCGAGCTGTCGCGCAACGACGCCTACTGGGGCGAGGCGCCGGCGCTGGCGCACGTGACCTTCCGCTTCATCGCGGACCCGACCGCGGCCTTCGCGGCGATGATGGCGCAGGACATCGACGCCTTCGCGGGCTTCCCCGCCCCCGAGAACCTGCCGATGTTCGAGGCCGACCCGCGCTTCAAGGTGATCGTCGGCACCACCGAGGGCGAGACCATCCTCGCCATGAACAACGCCGAGGAGCATTTCGCCGACCCGCTGGTGCGCGCGGCCGTGGCCCATGCCATCGACCGGCAGGCGATCATCGACGGTGCGATGTTCGGACAGGGCACGCCCATCGGCACCCATTTCGCCCCGCACAACCCCGATTACGTCGACCTGACCGAACTCTCGACCTACGATCCCGAGAAGGCAAAGACGCTGCTGGCGGACGCGGGCTACCCGGACGGCTTCGTCACCACGCTGAAGCTGCCGCCGCCCTCCTACGCCCGACGCGGCGGCGAGATTATCGCGGCGCAGCTGCGCGAGATCGGCATCGACACCGAGATCACCAACCTCGAATGGGCGCAGTGGCTCGAGGAAGTGTTCCGGGGCAAGGACTTCGGCCTGACCATCATCTCGCACACCGAGCCCTTCGACATCGGCATCTACGCGCGGCCGGATTACTACTTCGGCTATGACAACCCCGAGCTTCAGGAGCTGATGGCGACGCTGGGGACCACGACCGATCCGGCGGCGCGTTCCGAGCTGGTGGCCAAGGCCGAGACCATGATCGCCGAGGACCACGTCAACGCCTACCTCTTCCAGCTGGCCTTCCCCACCGTCGCCGACGCGCGGCTCGAGGGGCTCTGGCAGAACCAGCCGACGCAGGCCACCGACCTGACCGGCGTGCACTGGGTCGAATGAGGCACCCGCCGCCCGGTCAGCGCCTGCGGGCGAGGCCGGGCGGCAACACCGACACCGCGACGCCGCCCAGCACGAGGAGCGCGGCCAGGACGAAGCGCGCGGTAAGCACCTCTCCGAGAAAGATCATGCCGCCCGCCATGGCGATTACCGGCACGGTGAGCTGCGCCACGGCTGCGACCGAGCCCGGGATCTTCGGCAGCAGCGCATACCAGAGCGTGTAGCCCAGCCCCGAGGTCACCGCCCCCGAGATCACCGCGAGCAGGACCGGGGTCAGCGCCCAGTCCGCCGCGACGTGGCCCGCGCCCATCACGCCCAGCTGCACCAGAAGGCCGAGCCCTGCAGCGATCACCATGTTTGCCGCCGCCGCGACCAGCGGCACCTCGGCCTTGCGGCCCGCGAGCGAGTATATCCCCCAGCCGAAGCCCGCCAGCAGCATCGCCAGCGCGTGCGGCAGGCTCGGGGCCGTGCCGCCGCCGGGCCAGAGCAGCCAGACCAGCCCGCCGAAGGCCAGCGCCGCGCCGATCCAGCGCCGTGCGGGAATGGCCTCGCCGCCCAGCCCCCCGCCGCCGAACATCGTTACCTGCACCAGGCCGAAGAGCAGCAGCGCCCCCGGCCCCGCCGGCATCCCGGCATAGGCCGCCGAGAAGCCGTAGATGTAGAGGAAGAGCCCCGCGACCCCCGCGACCCTGCCGGGGCCGCCAAACTTCAAAGCGCCGTGGCGTGCCAGCACCAGCACCGCCAGCATGGCGGCACCGGCGAGCAGGCGGATGGTGCCGAAGCTCGTGGCGTCGATGCCGCCGCCGGCCAGCGCCGCGCGGTTCAGCAGCGAGTTGGCGGCAAAGGCCATCATGGTCAGGGCGACCAGCAGAAACAATCGCATCGGCGGGCCTCCCCCTCCCGGTCGCGAGATCACGTGGCGGCCGTCAATCGGACGGCGTGCCCCTCTCGGCCTGTTCCTTCTTCTTCCGCAGCGCCTCGAGCTTGGCCTTGAGCGCCCCCTTGCGGCGGTTCTGGTAGGCCCGGATCAGCGGCACGGTCAGGTAGTAGGCGACAAGCCCGGTGACGATGCCGGGAAGGATGCCGCCAATCATGTAGGGATAGAAGACCACGTCGTAGAAGACGTGCAAGTTCGACCAATTGGTCGGCGCGCCGGTGAACCAGGCGACGGTGTTTTCCCACAGGTCGCCGCTGGCATAGCTGAAACTGGCGAGGATCGAGCGGTGGTGCGGCTCGTGCCGGTTGATGTCGAGCAGCCAGTAGCCCGTGCGCAACGAGGCGATGGCGATGGGCACGTAGGTGAGCGGGTTGCCGAAGAAGGTGCCCAGAAGCGCCGCGATGATGTTGCCGCGCAGGATCCAGGCAAGGGTGCCGGCGACAAAGAAATGCATGCCGTAGAAGGGGGTGAACGTCGTGAAGACCCCGGCAAAAATGCCGCGGGCAATCTTCTCGGGCGGATCCGGCAATCGGTGGAGGCGGTGCTGGATGTAGCGCGCTGCCCGTGCCCACCCTCCGCGCGGCCAGAAGAACTCCAGCACGACGCGTCCGAAAGGCCGTCTGTCACGGCGTTTGAAGACCAAAGGCCCGTTCCGTTCCTCGGCGACCCGCGGGGGGCCGCGCATTCATTCCGTTACGACCCAAAGGGCCGCGTCTCTGTCCTGCCGACACAGGGGCCGCGCCGCCCGTCGGGCGGCACATGGCTGCGTCGTTGCTCCGGCGACGCAGCGGCGCCGCTATTCCGCTGCCGCCGTGACCGTCGCCTGCGAGGAATCGCGGCGCCGGACGACCGATGCAACGTCGCTTTCAGCCTCGAGCGCCGAGATCACCGAATGAAGGTGCTCTGCATCCCGAAATTCGACGTCCATGCGGATCCTAAAGAAGTCGGGTTTACGATCCACGAACTCAAGATCCGAAATATTGGCCAGCCGCTCCCCGATCAAGGTGCAAACGCGGCCAAGGACACCGGCATCGTTTCCGATGGTGAGTTCAAGGCTCACGCCATAGGCAGCGGGGTGCGTCCCCTCGGCCCAGCGCAGGTCGACCCAACGGTCCGGCTGGTCCTCGAAGGCGGCCAGCGATTCGCAGTCGATGGCATGCACGAAGACGCCCTTGCCGCGCTGGGTGATGCCGACGATGCGCTCGCCCGGCAGCGGCTGGCAGCAGCGCGCGCGGGTGAAGCCGGTGCCCGGTTCAAGACCGATGACCGCGCGATGGGCGTCGACCTCGGCCTCGGCGCTGGGGGTGAGGTCGGGATAGACCGCGTGCACCACCTCGCGTGAGGTGATCTCTGCCGAGCCCAGGCGCGCCAGAAGCTCGTCCTTGTCCTCGAGCCGCAGCGTCTGCGCGGCCTTCTCGAGCACCTTGTCGGTGGCCTTCTTGCCGAGATGCTCGAAGGCCGAACGCGCGAGTTCCTGCCCGAGCTTGATGAACCGCTCGCGCCCGGCCTCGCGCAGCGCGCGGCGGATCGCGGTCCGGGCCTTGCCGGTCGTCGCGATGTCGAGCCAGGTGGCCTGCGGCGTCTGGCCCTCGGCGGTGATGATCTCGACCGACTGGCCGTTCTTCAGGCGGGTCCAGAGCGGCACCCGGATGCCGTCGACCTTGGCGCCGACACAGGCCGAGCCGATGCGGGTGTGGATGGCGTAGGCGTAATCGAGCGGCGTTGCGCCACGGGGCAGCTTCACCACGTCGCCCTTGGGTGTGAAGCAGAACACCTTGTCCGAGTACATCTCGAGCTTCACTGCCTCGAGGAACTCGTCGTGGTCCTGCTCGGCGTCGAACTGCTCGGTAAGCGAGGCGATCCAGCGGGCGGGATCGACGGCAAAGGGGTTCTCGGCGCGCTCGCCGTCCCGGTAGGACCAGTGCGCGGCAACTCCGGTCTCGGCAACCTCGTGCATCTGGCGGGTGCGGATCTGCACCTCGACGCGCTTGCCGTCGCGGCCGGACACCGTGGTGTGGATCGAGCGGTAACCGTTCGACTTGGGCTGGCTGATGTAGTCCTTGAACCGTCCGGGCACCGACCTCCAGCGCTGGTGGATGACGCCCAGCGCGCGGTAGCAGTCCATCTCGTTGCGGGTGATGACGCGGAAACCGTAGATGTCGGAGAGGCGCGAGAAGCCCAGGCCCTTTTCCTGCATCTTGCGCCAGATCGAGTAGGGTTTCTTGGCGCGGCCGAAGACCTCGGCGTCGATGCCGGCCTCCTCGAGCTCGTGCCGCATGTCGCCGGTGATCCGGTGGATGACGTCGCCCGCTTCCTTCTGGAGCGTGATGAAGCGTCGGATGATCGAGGCGCGCCCCTCGGGGTTCAGCACCCGAAAGGCGAGGTCCTCGAGCTCTTCGCGCATCCACTGCATGCCCATCCGGCCGGCGAGCGGCGCGTAGATGTCCATGGTCTCGCGCGCCTTCTGCACCTGCTTCTCGGCGCGCATCGCCTTGATGGTGCGCATGTTGTGCAGCCGGTCCGCCAGCTTCACGAGGATCACCCGCAGGTCCTTGGACATGGCCATGAACAGCTTGCGGAAGTTCTCGGCCTGCTTGGTCTCGGAGCTCGAGAGCTGCAGGTTCGTGAGCTTGGTCACGCCGTCCACGAGATCGGCGACATCCTCGCCGAAGCGGTCAGCGATGTCCTTCCACGAGGCGCGGGTGTCCTCGATGGTGTCGTGCAGCAGGGCGGTGATGATGGTCGCGTCGTCGAGCTGTTGCTCGGTCAGGATCGCGGCAACGGCAACGGGATGCGTGAAATAGGGCTCGCCCGAGTGGCGGAGCTGCCCCTCATGCATCGCGCGGCCAAAATCATAGGCCGCGCGGATGAGCTCTTCGTTGGTCTTGGGATTGTAGTTGCGGACCAGCGCAACCAGGTCTTCGGCCGCAATCATGGGCGCGTATCCTTACCTGGCCCGCAAAGGGGCAGGGCCTCAGCTTTCCCCTTGTGCCTCCATAAGGGCGCGCAGGAGCTTCTCTTCCGACATGTCGTCGTCGGCGGGCTTGTCCTGCTCGGCACCCATGAGAAGCGCCATGCTGTCCTCTTCGGGCTCGTCCACCTCGATCTGAGTCTGGTGCGACTCGATCAGACGCTCGCGAAGTTCGTCCGCCGACTGGGTCTCTTCAGCGATCTCGCGAAGCGCAACAACGGGATTCTTGTCGTTGTCACGGTCCACGGTGATCGGGCTACCAGCCGACACCTCGCGCGCCCGGTGGGCGGCGAGCATCACCAGCTCGAAGCGGTTCGGAACCTTGTCGACGCAATCTTCTACCGTCACGCGGGCCATATGCGTATCACCTATCCGGTTTGCCGTCAGAAAGTGAACGTCTAACGCGCAGAGAAACGGAACACAAGGACGATTCGGTCAAACAGGCTTGACTTCGGCGCGCTGCTCGTCCGGCAATGCGGCGCAAAGCTCTCGCACCGTCCGGTCCAGAAGCGGGTGCCGCCAGTCCGGCGCCACGTCAAGGAGAGGCACCAGCACGAAGGCCCGCTCCTGCAGCCGCGGATGCGGCAGAATCAGTTGGTCCGGAGTCTCGCGCAGCTGCCGGTCGAGCGGAAGCTCGCGCCATCTGCCTTGGAACGCAGCGTCAGGAAGAACTATTTTTCCGACCGCCAAAAGGTCCAGATCGAGTGTCCGGCTGCCCCATCTCTGCTCGCGCGCGCGCCCGAATTCCGCCTCGACCGCGTGCAGTGTGGCAAGCACTTCCGCGGGCTCCGCGCCCCCCCCGAGGACCGCACAGGCATTGACGTAGTCGGGGCCCGCACCCGCGGGAAAACAAGGTGTTGCGAAGAAGCGGCTGGTGCGCAGGACGGTCAGCCCATGGTCGCGCAAACGTGCCAGTGCAGCATGGAGGGTTTCGCGCGGAAGGCCAGTGTCGGACGACAAATTCGCGCCTAAGGCGATCAAGATTTCTTGTCGGAAAGACACAGTTGATCTATCCTCTTGGATATGTTTGCCGGGTTGCAACCCCGGTCGAAAACTTTACTGTTTAATGATTGGGCGTGCCACCCATTTATCACTCACGGACACTCAGGCACGTCCTATTGCTGAAAGGACTTTTTTAATGTTCTACAAGGACGAACGGCTGGCGCTGTTCATCGATGGATCCAACCTGTACGCCGCTGCAAAGGCTCTTGGGTTCGACATCGATTACAAGCTGCTGCGCCAGGAATTCGTGCGCCGTGGAAAGATGGTGCGCGCGTTCTACTACACCGCCCTGCTGGAAAATGACGAGTATTCGCCGATCCGCCCGCTGGTGGACTGGCTCCATTACAATGGCTTCACCATGGTTACGAAGCCGGCGAAAGAGTACACTGACAGCCAGGGCCGCCGGAAGGTCAAGGGAAACATGGACATCGAACTCACGGTCGATGCCATGGAACTTGCTCCGCGCGTCGATCACATCGTGCTCTTCTCGGGCGACGGCGACTTCCGCCCGCTCGTGGAAAGCCTGCAACGTCAAGGCGTTCGCGTTTCGGTGGTGTCTACCATCCGCAGCCAGCCTCCGATGATCGCAGACGAACTCCGCCGTCAGGCCGACAACTTCATCGAGCTCGACGAACTGCGTGAAGTCATCGGCCGTCCGCCGCGCGAACAGCAGGCGGAGCGCAACTTCGAGGTTGCGAGCAACGGTAACTGAAGCCCGGGCGCGGTGTTCATGGGGATGAGGGTCCGCGCCCGTGCTATCTGAGGCTGCCGCGCTTGGCGGTCTCTTCCTGGCGGCCTTCGGGGCCGCAACCATACTGCCGTTCCAGTCCGAGGTGATTTTCGTCGGGCTACAGTTGAGTAATGTCGCACCGCTGCCGCTCATCATTCTGGTGGCCAGCATCGGCAACACACTCGGCGCGGTGGTGAACTACATCCTTGGCCTCTGGCTGGAGCATTTCCGCCACCGCCGGTGGTTTCCTGTTTCCGAAAAGCAACTCGGGAAGGCGCAGCGTATCTATGCCCGCTGGGGCATCTGGACACTGCTGCTGAGCTGGGCGCCGCTGGGCGACGCCTTCACCGTCATCGCGGGCGTGATGCGCACGCACTGGGCGGTATTCCTCGCGCTTGTCACCATCGCAAAGACCGGCCGCTACATCGTGCTCGCGCTTGCCACGAACGCCGTGGGCGGAGCGCCCTGAAGCTCACTCGCAGGCTGACGCGCGGGCGTTGATCTCATTGTGGGTCGCGACCAACTGTTCGGGCCAGGTGCTCTTGATATAGGCCATGACGTCGAGGATCTCGTCCTCGCTCAGTATGTCGCCGAAGCCCTGCATGCCGGACTGGTAGCTGCCGCCACTGCCGCGACCATCTTCAGCATCCCGCTTTCCCCGTCTGTGCAGCCTGACCATTTGAAGAACAGTGCCCGCGCCGCAACCCGCCCCTCCCCTTCACCGAGTCCCGCGATGGCCATCGGCTGGAAGCGGTGCATATCGGCTGAGGGGGTCGACGCCGAACGTCTCAGGGATTACTTCAGGGGCAACAGGAGACCGCCATGACGAACCCCCTCACCCTCTACCTCGCCGCCCCGCGCGGCTTTTGCGCCGGTGTCGACCGGGCGATCAAGATCGTGGAGATGGCGCTCGAGAAATGGGGGGCGCCGGTCTACGTGCGCCACGAGATCGTGCACAACAAGTTCGTCGTGGACGGGCTGCGCGACAAGGGCGCGGTCTTCGTCGAGGAGCTCGACGAGTGCCCGCCCGACCGGCCGGTGATCTTCTCGGCCCACGGCGTGCCCAAGGCGGTGCCCGCCGCCGCCCGCCAGCGCGAGATGATCTACGTCGACGCCACCTGCCCGCTGGTGAGCAAGGTCCACATCGAGGCCGCCCGCCACCACGAAAACGGGCTGCAGATGATCATGATCGGCCACGCCGGTCACCCCGAGACCATCGGCACCATGGGCCAGCTGCCCGACGGCGAGGTCCTGCTGGTCGAGACCGTCGACGACGTGGCCGGTGTCACCGTTCGCGACCCCGGGAAGCTGGCCTTCGTCACCCAGACGACGCTCTCGGTCGACGACACCATCGACATCGTGGCGGCTCTGCGCGCGCGCTTCCCGGCCATCGTCGGCCCGCACAAGGAAGACATCTGCTACGCCACCACCAACCGGCAGGAAGCAGTGAAGGCGATCGCGTCCGACTGCGACGCCCTGCTGGTGGTGGGCGCGCCCAACTCCTCCA
>NZ_JAATOS010000622.1:0-2062 GCF_011806505.1 Salipiger sp. HF18
GGAAGGCGGCGAGGAGGGCGTCGTGCTGGTCGGGGGTGAAGCGGTAGCCGAAGCTTCGGGCGTCGGCGTGGAAATTGCCGGGCGCGTCCGCATCGGCGCGGATCGCGAGGCCGCGCCGCGCGAGCCGTGCCCAGTCGAACCGCGGGCCGGGGTCGACCTTGCGCCCCGGCGCCATGTCGGAATGGCCGATCACCCGCTCGGGCGGAATCTGCCAGCGCCCGAGGATGTCCGCGAGCAGCGGCTCGAGCGCCGCCATCTGGGGCTCGGGGAAGGGCTCCTTGCCGGTGTTGGCGATCTCGATGCCGATGGAGCGCGAATTCACCTCCTCGACGCTGCCCCAGGCCCCGAGGCCCGCGTGCCAGGCCCGCATGTCCTCGCGGACCAGCTGCCAGCAGGTGCCGTCACGCGCGATGACGTAATGGGCCGAGACTTCGGAGACGGGGTTGCAGAGCCAGTCGCGCGCCGCCTCGGCGCCGGCCATGGCGGTGTAGTGCAGCACGACCATGTCCGGCACCGCGCCAAGCCGGCGCGGGCCGAAATTGTCGCTGGGGTGCCAGAGCGGTGTCAGCCGCCGCGCGCCGCGCGGAAGGGCGCGGGGTCCCAGGCGCAGGCGAAGCCGTCGCCATCGGGGTCGAGCCCCTTGCGGTCCCGCTGCGGGCCGCCGCCCGCGAGGAAGGCTTCCTGCGCGAGGTCGGACGAGTTGTACTGCCCGCAGGCGCGCCCGATGCGGTTGCCGTCATAGCGCCCCGAGCGCTCGTAGAGCGGTGTGCCCACCGGGTTGGTGGTCTGCAGCGCGTAGGCCACGATATTGGGGCTGTTGCTGTCCGGGCGCGGCGGCAGCTGCGTCGGCGTCACCACCTGATATTGCGCCCGGTTCTGGGCAATCAGCGCCGCGTCGTCCTGGATGTCGCGCTCGGCCGAGACCGCCTCGAAGCTGTTCTCGTTCGAGATCCCGGCGGAGTTGGTGACCATCTGCGGCGCGGCATTGGAGGGTGAGGCCTGCAGCGGCGCCACGCCCGAGTTCTGCGCCGCGGCGGTGGCGGCCGCCTGAGTCTCGAGGCTGTCGCCGTCGAGGGTGCTGGTCTCGACCGCGGTCGGCGGCTGATCGGTCAGCTGGGTGTTCTGAGCTTCCTGCTGCGAGCGGTACTGCTGCTCGCCGTAGTTCTGGAACCCGACCCCTGCACCGCTGTCGGGCATGTTCGATGCACATCCCGCCAGCGCCAGCGCCGCCACTCCGCAAAGGAAAACCGTTCTCATGTCGATGTCGTCACCCTTCCTGTCCGTGCGTTCCTACCACCACTTCGCCGGCTTTTCCACAAAGCCCGCGGCGCGCTCGAGCGCGTAGGCGGTGTTCAGCAGATCGCCCTCTTCCCAGGGCCGCCCGATCAGCTGCAGCCCCAGCGGCAGGCCCTGCTTGTCCAGCCCCGCCGGAACGCTAACGCCCGGAAGCCCGGCAAGGTTCACCGTGACGGTGAAAACGTCGTTGAGATACATCTGCACCGGATCCGCGTCCTGCATCTCGCCCAGCCCGAAGGCGGCCGAGGGGGTGGCGGGGGTGAGGATGGCGTCGACCCCGGCCGCGAAGGCGTCCTCGAAGTCCTTCTTGATCAGGGTGCGGACCTTGCGGGCGCGGTTGTAATAGGCGTCGTAGAAGCCCGCCGACAGCACGTAGGTGCCGACCATGACCCGGCGCTGGACCTCGGCGCCGAAGCCCTCGGCGCGGGTCTTCTCGTACATGTCGTTGATGCCCTCGCCCTGCGAGAGCCGGGCGCGGTGGCCGTAGCGCACGCCGTCATAGCGGGCGAGGTTCGACGAGGCCTCGGCCGGCGCGATCACGTAGTAGGTGGGCAGCGCGTATCTGGTGTGCGGCAGCGAGATGTCGACGATCCTGGCGCCCGCGTCCGCCAGCATGTCGCGGCCCCGGGCCCAGAGTGCCTCGATCTCGTCGGGCATGCCATCCATGTGGTACTCGCGCGGGATGCCGATGGTCTTGCCGCGGATGTCGCCGGTCAGCATAGCCTCGAAATCCGGCACCGCCAGCTCGGCCGAGGTCGAATCCTTG
>NZ_JAATOS010000623.1:0-2045 GCF_011806505.1 Salipiger sp. HF18
TCGTCTGCAACCGCGCCTCGTTTCCTCGCCGCCGCCGCTCCGTCCTGCGTCCCGTCAGCGCCTCAGCGCCGCCGGTGAGGGGCTATCTACGGATTACACCCGACACCCGCAAGCCCCCTTTCCCATTATTCGTCATCTTTTTTTCATCCAAGAGAAGATGGTACTGATTTCAGGGGGTTAGATCGTACGAAATGAGCCGCTCATCCAGTCCGCTCTGCCTCCCCCAAGGTCACCCAAGGCGCCCCAGCAGTGCCCTGACGGCTTACCCACACGCTTATCCACAGATCGGCCCCCTGCGGCCGCCAGGAATCGGCGGAATCGCCAGCGGAATCAGCGCGACTCTCTGCTGATGCCCGGGAGTCCCCAGGGGCAGCACTGGTCCGACGCCCCTGCGAACCCGTCAGCCTTCGCCGCCCCCACATGTCTCGAGCGTCCAGAGCATCTGGAGCGCGCGGAAATACTCGGGGTCGTGGCTCCACTTCGGCAGGAGCGCAGCCATGAGCTCGGGCGTCAGGTGCGGATTGCTGCCCTTCCACATCCGCGCGGCCTCCGTCGCCTCGTCGCGCCGCCCCGCCAGCCAGAGCGTGCCATAGAGCATCCGGTAGGCCCAGGTCGCGCCGGGCCCGGCGCGGAGCCCCTGCTTCACCAGCGCCACCGCCTCGTCGAAACGCCCGAGATTGCGCATCGCCGCGGACCGGCCGAACAGCACGTTGAAGTGGAACGGATCAAGCGGGCTCAGCCGCTCGCACTGGTCGAAGTCGCGAAGCGCCTGCGCGGCGGCTCCCTTGTAGACGGAGTTCCAGCCGCGGCGCAGCCAGCCCCAGGCGTTGTTGGGATCGAGCAGCAGCGCCCGGTCAACCAGCGCCGCCGCCTGCTCGAAGTCGTTCGCCGCCATGGAACAGGTCGCCCCGAGCGCCACCAGCGAAGCCGCGTCGTTCTGGACCAGAGGTCGGGCTCGCTCGATAAGGTCGAGCGCCGCGTCCCGGTCTGAATGACCATCCTCGCTCCAGAGGTAGCAGCACTGGTGCGCGTGACACCACGCCTTGTAGGCCATGGCCGGGGCGTAATCCGGCGTGTGTTCGAGCGCACGCGACAGGAACCGCATGGCCTTGAGATTCTCTTCCGGCCGGTGCGACCAGAAATGAGGGAGCGCGCTGAGCGTGAGCTCGTAGGCGGTGCGCTCTTCCGGGGCGCGGCGGCGGGCCCGGGCGATCTCGGCGGCGCGCAGGTGCGGCGCGATCTGGCCGGCGACGAGGGCGGCGATGCGGTCCTGCAGGTCGAAGAGGTCGTCGATGCGGTCGTCGAAATGCTCGGCCCAGATTGTCCGTCCGTCGCGCGCCGCCGCCAGATGCACCGAAATCCGCACCCTCTGCCCCTGTTGCCGGACCGAGCCTTCGACCACGTAGTCGACGCCGAGCCGTGCCCCGACCGAAGCGACATCCCGGTCTCCGCCCCTCAACCCGAAGGCCGACTGGCGCGCGACGATGTGGAACTCGCGCACCCGCGACAACGCCGAGGTGATGTCCTCGACCACGCCCACCGCCAACATCTCGTCATCCGGCGCGCCGTAGCTCTGGAACGGCATCACCGCGAGCCCGGGCCGGCTGTCACGCGGCGGCGGTCCGGCGGGGTGAACCGGCTGCGGCCCGGCATCCTGAGCGCTGCGTTCCTGCCGGAGCCAGTCCTCGAAGGCCTCCGAGGGCAGATCGAACCCCTCGAGAAAGCGCCCGCCGCCGGACAGGTCCGTGCCGACCTTGCGCAGGTCGAGCCGCACGATCTGGCGATCCGCGGCGAGCAGCCCCTCGGGCAGGACCCGGCGCAGCACCGAAAGCTCCTGCCGCAGCGAGGCGCGTGCCTGCTCCTCGGCACGGTCGGACCAGAGCAGATCCGCCAGCGCCGCGCGCTCGGCGCGCATCTCGGGCTGTCTGGAGAGGTAGGCCATCATCGCCTGCCCCCGGCGCGACAGCTGGTCCGGGGCACCCGGGCCGCTGAGACGAAAGGGACCGTTGAGGTGAATCGTGAGCATGGCGGGCCGTCAGGCGATG
>NZ_JAATOS010000624.1:0-2045 GCF_011806505.1 Salipiger sp. HF18
GGTGACGCGATTACAGAAATTACCGAAGAGGAAGCCCTCCATGCCTGAGGTGAAGGTCCGCAAGACGCTGGTCCAGGTCGAAACCATCCTGCACGAGGGCGGCCCTGCCCCCGAGGTGCCGCAGAAGCGCGCCGCCGCCATTGCGGTGGTCGAGAACCCCTACGCGGGCGGCTATGTCGAGGACATCCAGCCCTTCATGAAGGATCTCGAGCCTCTGGGTGCCAAGCTGGCGCAGATGTGCATCGACGCGCTCGGTGGCGACGCCTCGCTGATCGAGGGCTACGGCAAGGGCGCCATCGTCGGCGTCAACGGCGAGATCGAGCATGGCGCCCTCTGGCACGTGCCCGGCGGCTACGCGATGCGCGACAGCATCGAGAAAAGCATGGCCATCGTGCCCTCGACCAAGAAGGTCGGCGCCGCGGGCACCCGGCTCGACGTGCCGGTGACCCACACCAATGCCTCCTACGTGCGCACCCATTACGACGCGGTCGAGGTCGGCGTGCCCGACGCGCCGCGCCCCAACGAACTCGTGCTGGTGCTGGTCATGACCACCGCAGGCCGCATCCACGCGCGCATCGGCGGCCTCACCAAGGACCAGATCAAGGGCGAGGACGGGCTCCGTTGAAGCTGCGCAAGATCGTCACCCTGGTCGAGGAGACCCGGACGGAGATGGGCCGCGAGGTCTCTCCCCCCGCCCGCCGGTCCCTCGCCGCGGCGGTCATCGCCAACCCCTTTTCCGGGATCTGGGCCGAGGACCTCTCGGAGCTGATCGAAACCGGCGAGGCGCTTGGCAAGCTTCTGGGCGACGAGGCGCTGGCCGCGCTCGGCTGCGCGGCCAATGAGGTCGAGGGCTACGGCAAGGCGGCGCTGGTGGGCGAGCTGGGCGAGCTGGAACATGCGGCCGCCCTCCTGCACCCGAAGCTGGGCGCGCCGCTGCGCGCGGTGATCGGCGGCGGCAAGGCACTGGTGCCCTCGTCCAAGGCCATCGGCCGCGCCGGCGAGATTCTCGACGTGCCGCTCGGCCACAAGGACGCAGCCTACGTGCGCAGCCATTTCGACGGAATGCGCCTGCGTATCAGTGATGCCCCGCGCCCGGGCGAGATCGTCGTCGCGGTGGCGCTGCAACAGACCGGACGACCGCTGCCCCGCGTGGGCGGCCTGACACATGACGAGATCGAGGGCGCAGACGGGCTGCGCTGACACACCATACCATACGCCGCACGACCAAGCGCTGGAGCAAGGGAGAACGACGATGACGAATTTCGTGAAGAACGCCTGGTATGTCGCTGGCTGGTCGACGGAAATTGATGACGAGCTTCGCCGCTTCACCATCCTTGGCGAGCACGTGGTGATGTTTCGCAAATCGGACGGCAGCGTCGCCGCGCTCGAGGACCGCTGCCCGCACCGGCTGCTGCCGCTGTCGAAGGGCAAGCGCATCGGTGACACGGTGCAATGCGGCTATCACGGCCTGACCTTCGACTGCTCGGGCGCCTGCGTGCGCGTCCCCGGCCAGACCAACCTGCCCAAATCCGCCTATGTCGAGGCCTATCCCATCGTCGAGAAGCACGGCATCGTCTGGATCTGGATGGGCGATGCAGAAAAGGCCGACCCCGAGGCGGTCTTCGACATGCCCGAATTCACCGACCCCAGCTGGGCCGCCCACCATGGCGACGCGCTGCACCTGAAGTCGAACTACCTCAACGTGGCCGAGAACCTCGTCGACCCCGCGCATGTGAGCTTCGTGCACCCCACCACGCTCGGCAATGCCGCGTCCGAGAACGTGCCGGTGCACGTGCAGACCGAGGGCGAGGCCATCGTCGCTTGGCGCTGGATCCGCGACGCCGAGCCCATCGGCTTCTTCAAGGCCTTCGGCGGCTTCACCGGCAACGTCGACCGCTGGCACTACTACTACCTCTATACCCCCTGCACCGCGGTGATCGACTTCGGCTCCATCGAGACCGAAAAGCACTGCGCCGAGGAGGACCGCGACCAGGGCGTGCGCATCTTCGCGCTGCACTTCATGACGCCGGTGACCGAGACCTACA
>NZ_JAATOS010000625.1:0-2038 GCF_011806505.1 Salipiger sp. HF18
GAGCGCGGTGTCCGCGACCTCGGCAGGCTCGCCGAGCCGCCCGAGCGGGGTGCGGCGGACCTCGGCCTCGTTGAGCTCGGGCGCGACGCCCGCGACCATGGGGGTCGCGATCCGCCCCGGCGCCAGCGCGTTTACCCGGATGCCGTGCGGGCCAAGCTCGCCCGCGAGATGCTTGGTGAACCCGATGATGGCGGACTTGGTCGCGGCGTAGTGGCAAGCGACGATGGGGAAGAAGGTCTTGCCCGCCACCGACGAGGTGTTGACGATCCAGCCCTCGCCCGCGTCGACCATGGCGGGGGTCAGCGCCCGGATGCAGTTGAAGGAGCCGGTCAGGTTCACGTCCACCACCCGGCGCCATTCGTCCGGGTCGAGCTCCCAGACCTTGTGGGCGACGCCCTGGTGCTTGGGCGAGATGCCGGCGTTGTTGATGAGCGTGTCGAAGGCCCCGCCCATCTCGGCCTCCGCCGCCGCAATGGCCGCGCCGAGGCTGGCGTAGTCGCTCACGTCGCCGGTCATGGCGACCCCCCTGCCCGGCAGCCCGGCTACCGCCGCGGCGACCTCGGCCGCGTCGATGTCGAGCACGCCCACCGTGGCGCCGCGCCGGGCGAAGGCCCCGGCCATGGCGAGCCCGATGCCCTTGGCGCCGCCGGTGACCAGCACCCGGCGGCCTGCGTGGCTGTCCCGTGTCTCGTGATGCGCGGGCGTCTTCTCTCGTGTCGTCATCGTCATATTCCCAGGTAGGCCTGCCGCACGTGGTCGTTCTGCAACAGCGCCTCGGCATCGTCGCTCAGCACCATGCGGCCGTTTTCCAGAACGTAGCCGCGGTCGGCGGCCTTGAGCGTGTGGAAGACGTTCTGCTCGACGATCAGGACGGTGGTTCCCGTCGCCGCCACCTGCGCGATGACCTCGAACACCTGCGCCACGATGATCGGCGCGAGCCCCAGCGAGGGCTCGTCGAACATCAGGAGCTTCGGCCGCGCCATCATGCCCCGCGCGATGGCCACCATCTGCTGCTCGCCGCCCGAGAGCGACGAGGCGTGCTGGTCGAGCCGTTCACGCAGTCGCGGGAAGAGCTCGAGCACCTGGTGCAGCGTGTCGTCCTGGTAGTCGCGGGCATGGCGGCTGTAGGCGCCCATCAGCAGGTTGTCGCGGACGGTCATGTCCGGGAACAGCTGCCGCCCCTCGGGGATCAGGGTCACGCCCCGGTCCACGGTCTCGTGCGCGGCAAGCCTGGTGATGTCCCGGCCCTCGAAGGTGATGGACCCGGTGCGCGGCGTCACCAGCCCCGAGATGGTGCGCAGGAGCGTGGTCTTGCCGGCCCCGTTCGCCCCCACGATGGTGACCACCTCGCCGGGTTCGACATGCAGCGACACGTCCTGCAGGATCACCGTCGAGCCGTAGCCCGCGTCGACGTTCTTCACCTCAAGCATGGGTGAACTCCTTTCCGAGATAGGCCTCGATCACGTGCGCGTCGCGGACCACGTCATGCGGGTCGCCCTGGGCGATGATCTGGCCGGAGTTGATGACGATGACCCGGTCCGACAGCGACATGACCGCCTGCATCACGTGCTCGATGGCGATGATGCTGACGCCGGTGTCGCGGATCGAGAGCATCAGGTCGACGGCGCGGCGCACGTCGGTCTGGTTGATCCCCGCCATGACCTCGTCGAGCAGCAGGATGCGCGGCTCCATGGCCATCACCCGCGCCACCTCGAGCCGCTTCAGCCCGCCGATGGTGAGGCTCGACGCCTCGGCGTTGAGGTAGGGCCCGAGCCCCATGCGGTGCGCCGTCTCGCGGGCCGCCTCGCGCGCGTCGCCGACATGCGGGTGGCGATGGAAGGCGCCGACCATGATGTTCTCTTCCACGGTCATCGCCGCGAAGGGCTGCACGATCTGGAAGGTGCGCCCGACACCGATGCTGGCGAAATCGCCCGGGGTCACCGGCTGCTGCCATTCGCCCGAGGGCGACAGCACCGAGACCTTGCCCTCGTCGGGTTTCAGGAAGCCCGAGAGCATGTTGAAGACGGTGGTCTTGCCC
>NZ_JAATOS010000626.1:0-2033 GCF_011806505.1 Salipiger sp. HF18
ATGCCGGGGCTCAGGACCCGTTTCATCGTCACCGAAGAGACCGAGAGCCCGCTGCACTACGAGAAGATCGACGCGGCGCTTCTGCGCGACTACGTCACGCCGGGCCGCGACACCTGCTACATCTGCGGCCCCGACGCCATGCTCGACGACATGGTGACCGAGCTGACATCGCTCGACATGGCCGAGGCGGACATCGTCACCGAAGAGTTCGACTGAGCTCAGCCGCGCAGGTCGCGGGTGTAGAACAGGTCGGTCTCGGGCCCGTCGGGGCCCACCACCGTGTTCGGCATCCGCCCCTGCCGCACGAAGCCGCGCCGTTCGTAGAACCGGATGGCGCGGGCATTCTGCTCGGCCACGCAGAGCTCGAGCTGCCAGACCCCGAGCGCCATGGCGTGATCCACGATCGCCTGCATCAGCCGCTCGGCGGCGCCCTGTCCGTGCAGCCGGGGGCGGATGTAGAAGCCGCCGATCTCGACCCGGTGCGCGGCGCGGGCGAAGGGCAGGCGGCGCAGCCCCGCCATGCCGACAAGCTCCGCCGCCTCGAAAAGCCCCAGCGTCATGCCCTGCGCCAGCATCTGCGCGACCGTCTCGGGCGGCATGGCGCGCGCCTCCTCGGCGCTGGCGAGGAAGGCCGAGGGGTAGGCCTCGACCGCCTCGACGCGCAGGGCCTTCCACGCATCGGCGTCGTCCGCGGTCAGGACGCGGGTGCTCAGCGCCATCAGAACCACTGGCCCGGCTCCATCAGTCCGAGGTCCAGCAGCTGTTGCGAGTGCCACTCGAAGGGCGTCGAGTTGTGCCACCGGAAGCTGTGAATGTCGAAGCTGCTGCCCGGGTTGCGCTTCAGCGCCTTGGCGGTGCGGAAGGAGACCAGCGCCGCGGTCAGGTTGTTGTGCCAGCGGCAGGCGTAGGTGTTGTATTCCTCGTCGCTGAAGGTGTGGTCGTCGCGCAGCCGCAGGCCTGCCTTGGCGCGGAACAGCGCGATGCGGTCGATCTTGCGGCGCTCGGGCGGCACGTGTTCCTCGTAGCGCCAGCGCAGCCCGCCGAAGAAGTCGAGCTGGCGTTCCTTGGGGTGACTGTGGTTGGCGGGATCGTTGCGGGCCTGCGCGTAATAGCCCGAGCGGTCGAGGAAGGCCTCGTCCAGCGACACCGCGTCAGGATAGCGCTGCAGGTCGCCGGCGTAGAGGTCGATGACATAGGTCAGCATCGCGTCGCGCCGTTCATCGCCGTGGAAGGCCAGCATCTCCGAGACCGAGCGGGTCTCGCAAAACGGGTAAAACAGGTACTCGGCGTTGTAGCAGTAGAACATCCAGAGCCCGGGGGCCGCCTCGCTCACCCGCGTGACGGCGTCGGCCACGGCGCGTTCGGCGGTCATGTCGTGCTCGATGCGGTGGACGCGGTCGTGCAGGTCGGGCGCGAGCGTGAAATGCGGCGGCATGAAGGCCAGGATGCAGCGGAAGCCCGCCTGCAGGTGGTGGCGCAGCGTGGTGTAGATCTCGGTGTCGTCCTCGCAGATAAACATCGCCACCGGGCCCTCGCCCATGGTGCTGCGGGCGGTCTTCAGAAAGGCGCTGAGGCCGGGGTACAACATGCTCTGCCTCGCTGCGGGTCCCGGGCGGAGGATTCTGGAAATCGTCCGGGGATGCAAGCGCGATGGCAGGCCCCGCGGCGCTGGTCAGGGCGGGGCGTTTGCGGGTATTCATGGCAAAGACGGACGCGGGGCAGGGGCCGGTGACGACGGGCCCGGGCCGCGCGGGCTTTTCACGCGGGCGGTTTTGCGCTATCCGCCCCGACTTGAACCGCGCCACCGGGAGCAAGCCATGACCCAGCCCAAGAAGCTCTTCATCAAGACCTACGGGTGCCAGATGAACGTCTACGACAGCGAGCGGATGGCCGAGGCCATGGGCGGGCAGGGCTACGTGCAGACCGACAGCCCCGACGACGCGGACATGATCCTTCTCAACACCTGCCACATCCGCGAGAAGGCCGCCGAAAAGGTCTATTCGGAGCTCGGCCGCTACAAGGTTCTGAAGGCC
>NZ_JAATOS010000627.1:0-2030 GCF_011806505.1 Salipiger sp. HF18
GACAGCCATCGACGTGAGCTCGGTGCCATTATCGGAAACCACCATGGCAGGAGACCCCCGCCGGGCGATCAGGGTCTCCAGTTCCCGGACAACCCGTAGACCGGAGAGGGAGGTGTCGGCCAGGACAAACTGCCTCATCTCACGCCCTGCGCGCAACGTCTTGGAGGTCCGCGGAAGTGAGCGGCGCGATGGTACGCCACTACACACGGCACGTCCGGCAGCGTGTCAGAGCACGTGAAGCGCAGGAGCGCCGCGGGCGATTTTCAGCTTGAGAACAGAACAGAACGGAACGAGAAAGTGTGGCAATCTGTGTGGCGGAAGGGCTTGCGCGCCTCGAAAGGATGGTCTAAACGCCCGCTACCACTGGGCGACGGCGAGTTGGCGGAGTGGTGACGCAGCGGATTGCAAATCCGTGTACACCGGTTCGATTCCGGTACTCGCCTCCATTAACATCACTAAGTCATTGTGATGTTAAGACTAATTTCACCATCGTAGCGTGAACCCAACTTCGTACCCAACAACCCTTCAGTCAACCCAGGATGACGCAACGCACTCATGTTCACGTAACTGAGCGCAACCTATGTAGTCGCTTCGACATTCGCCTAACGGCAACGAAAGTCGCTTTTCGGCTAAGAGCACCTCTCCGAGCAAGATCGGCGCTTCTGGCCCGTGACGGCTGAGATCAAGTCATCGCTGCAGTCAGCGAGAAGAAGCTCGACGGCGGCTGTGTAGCGCAGGCCGTGCAGGTCGTAGTCTTGTGCGCCAATTGCTGCTCTCGCTGCACGCATCGCGTCTGATGCTCCTCGATACTCCCACTGTCCCGGCCGCTTCGTCTTCGACATATCCTTGGTCAGGATGAAGAGGCTTTGGCGCTCCGTGGCCTCCAGCGCTGCCGACAGGTGCCGCGTGAGAGGTATCTCAAGGCGAGTGCCGGTCTTCCCCTGGATCACGAGAATCGTGTCGCCCCGGACGTGTCCCCACTGCATCCTGAGCACGTCACCGATACGCTGCCCGGTCCCGAGACACATCTCGAACAAGGTGCGCTCGCGGCTCCCGTAGGCGCAGGCCTTGCGGAATGCGGCAACCAGCGTGTCCGGCCATGGCTCGCGCTCGTTCTTCTCGTATTTCAACGCCTTGATGCCCTTGGCCGGGTTCTCCTCCGATTTCGTGAGAAGCCCCATGTCCTTGGCGTGTTCCATGACGATCGAGAGGACACGAAGGCAGTAGTTGGCGAAGTGAGCGCTCTTGTGCTTCGCCCAAGCGTCACGCCATCTGATGACGTGATGGCGCTCTATCTGGCGCGGGGTGAGGTGGCCGAGTTTGTCCTCGAAGTACGGAAGGTGCTTCTCGTAGTCGTCTCTGGTCCGCCGCTTCAGGTCGCGATACTTGGGTGCGGCCCGGTACCCCCGCTTGGCAGGTCCGGACAGGCCGGGCATTCGAATGCGGACCGGCGCGCATCATGCGCCGCGCTCCCAAGGTGCAGCGGGCTGACTGATCCGTGCGAGGTTCTCGCAGGAACTGCCGGTGAGCGAGACGTTGATGACGGTCTGGGTCTTGCCGCCGACGGTAATGCGCCTGTGCAGCCGCCAACCGTCTGCCTGTCGGCGTTCCAGCGGGCGCATAATTGGCGCTCGGCCGAGGAGATCGGCCCGGTAGCTCGCGCGGCATCCTCGGTACGGACGCCCAGCAGCCCCTTGAGGCGGGCCATCGTGGCGCCGGCCATGTCGTGCACGTCGGCCAGCCCGGCATAGGCCTTCGCCATCGTCTGCGGATCGTCGGGGTTCGACTCCAACTCGGCGAGCGCCGTGATGCCCTCGGTCGCTTCGCGCAGCATGTCGAGGTGACAGGCCGGCTCGGACTTCGCGGGGCGACCGGAGACCTCGCGGCTGCGCATGTTCAGGAAGGGGTGCCGCCCCGTCGCGTTCTCCAGCGCGGTGACCCACGCATAAGGATCGGCGGGGCTGGCCGCGCATGGCGACGATCATGCCGCTGGCCGAGGCGGCGCAGCCGCGCCCGCTCGAGGAGGTTCC
>NZ_JAATOS010000628.1:0-2007 GCF_011806505.1 Salipiger sp. HF18
CTCCATGTCGAGGATCACGCCGATGCGCTCGGCGAAGCCGCGCTCGTCCCATTCCTCGACCAGAAGCCCGTTTACCCCGTCCTCGACCGCCTCGGGGATGCCGGCGTGCCAGGTCGACAGGGTGATGCAGCCGCAGGCCAGCGCCTCCTGGATGGCGGTGGGCAGGCCCTCGGTGTTGCCGTTCTTCGCGGTCACCGAGTGCTGCAGGAAGGTCTCGGTGCGGGTGAGATGCGCGCGCACCTCGTCATGGGGCAGGGCGAAGGTGAAGGTCACCTGATCCGCCACGCCCAGCTCGGCGGCCATGCCCTTGCAGGTCTCAAGCAGCGGCCCGTCACCGATGAAGGTGAGATGCGCCTTGCGGCCCCTGGCGGCCTCGGCGAAGGCGCGCAGCGTCACCTGCGGAGCCTTCTTCTCGACCATGCGCCCGACGGCAAGGAAGCTGCCCGGCACCTTCTCGCCAGGGGTGAAGCGGCGGATGTCGACACCCGAGGGCACCACGTGGGCGTTGCCATGGGTGACACCGTGGGCGGCGAGGTTGCCCAGCAGGAATTGCGAGACCGAGAACACCCCGTCGAGCATCGGCATCATGTGCCGGTAGGCGCGCACGGTTTGCCTCTTGCGCAGCGCGAAGCTGGCGTCGGTGCCGCGGAAATAGGTGAAGCAGGGCAGGCCCATCTCGCGTGCGAGCCCGGCCACCACCAGCGCCTGCGTGCCGAATTCCGCAAGCACGACCTCGACCTCCTGCGCCTGCAGCCAGTCGCGCAGCCGGGCTTTGGCGTCGCCGAAGGGCAACCGGCCGGTGCCGGTCAGCGCGGCGTTCCAGCCCATGGCGAAAGGCGCGCGCAGGCGGTCGGCCAGGCTGAGCGGCGCGCGGCGCTCGAACAGCGGCTTGCCCAGTGGGTCGTTGCCGTTGAAGCGCCCCGCCAGGACGCAGGTGTCGCCGCCGAAGATGTGGGCGATGTGGCGGTTGGTGAAGGGCTCGCCCTGGACGAAATAGTCGGACGTGGCGATGCAGGTCTTCATGGGGCCTCCGGGGCGCGGCGGGACGGGGTCCTTGTGCCTTGCCCGGTCACGGGGCGCAAGGGCGGGGTCAGAGCCCCTCGTGGAACTCGTCGATCAGGTGCTGGACCACGGCGCGCATCCGGCCCTCATCGGTGCCGCCGCCGGTCTCGGCGGCGACCCGCTGGCGGGAGGAACTGTTGCCCTCGGCCACCACCAGCCGTGCGCGCTCGATCTCGGCGAGGCAGCCGAGCGCCTGCGCGTCCTCCTCGATGAGGGCGATGAGCTCGTCGAAGAGCTGCGCGCAGGGCACGATCTTCTGGGCGCCGAAGTCGATCAGCCCCTCGGTCACGCCGTAGCGTTGTGCCCGCCAGCGGTTTTCGCCGATGAGGAAGTTCTCGTAGATCCGCCAGCGCAAATTGCGGCGGCGCATGCGCCAGAGCATGCGCAGGATGCACTGGGTGAGCGCTGCCAGCATCAGCGCGTCCTCGAGCCGGGGCTGCACGTCCATGATCCGGGTCTCGAGCGTGGGAAAGCGCGACGAGGGGCGCAGGTCCCACCAGATCTTGCTGCTGTCCTCGATCACGCCCAGATCCACCAGCGTCTGCACCGAGCGCTCGTAATCCTGCCAGTTGGAGAAATGCGGCGGCAGTCCGGTGCGGGGCAGGTTGTCGAAGACCGAGATCCGGTAGCTCGCGAGCCCCGTGTCGATGCCCTGCCAGAACGGCGACGAGGTCGAGAGCGCCAGCAGGTGGGGCAGGAAATAGCCGGCCTGCCGCATCAGGTCGGCGCGCAGCTGGTCGTCCTCGATGCCCACGTGCACGTGCATGCCGCAGATCAGCATGCGCTGTACCACGCCGCCGAGATCGCGGCGCAGGTCGTTGTAGCGCTCCTTGTCGGTGTGGTGCTGCTGGCGCCAATGCGCCAGCGGGTGGCACGAGGCGGAGATGGGCGTGAGGTTGAAATCCGCGGCATGGCGCGACACCGCTTCGCGCAGGCGGCGGAGGT
>NZ_JAATOS010000629.1:0-2004 GCF_011806505.1 Salipiger sp. HF18
AAGGGGCCGGGTTGCGCGGGAACGGAGGCGGTATTCGCTGGAGGGGTCGTTTGAAGGGGGGGCGGCGCAGACGGTTGCATGGCTGGGGACCGGGGGAGGAGGGCTTTGTGGCGGATGGGGGGCTTGCCCGGTGGAGGGAGGGCCGGGTGGTGTTTTGCCTGGCGCAGGGTGGGGAGGGGCTTGCCCTGCGCCGGCGGGGTCTTGAGAGGGCGGGGTTTTCTTCTGCCGCTTATGGACAGGGGGCGGACGTGGCGATACACCTGCGCGAACCGCTGAGACCCAGCCAGACAAGGACGATCATGCAGAGCCTGAACGATATCCGCTCAACCTTTCTGGGCTATTTCGAGAAGCAGGGGCACGAGGTCGTGCCCTCGAGCCCGCTCGTGCCGCGCAACGATCCCACGCTCATGTTCGCCAACTCGGGCATGGTGCAGTTCAAGAACCTCTTCACCGGCGTCGAGACCCGCGATTACAAGCGTGCGACCACCGCGCAGAAATGCGTGCGGGCCGGCGGCAAGCACAACGACCTCGACAACGTCGGCTACACCGCGCGTCACCACACCTTCTTCGAGATGATGGGGAACTTCTCCTTCGGCGACTACTTCAAGTCCGAGGCCATTCCCTTTGCCTGGGAGCTGGTGACCCGCGAGCTCGACATCGATCCCAAGCGGCTGCTGGTGACGGTCTACCACACCGATGACGAGGCCGCAGAGATCTGGAAGAAGACCGGCGTCCCCGAGGACCGGATCATCCGCATCGCCACCAGCGACAACTTCTGGATGATGGGCCCGACCGGTCCCTGCGGGCCCTGCACCGAGATCTTCTTCGATCACGGTGACAAGTACTGGGGCGGCCCTCCGGGATCGCCGGAAGAGGATGGTGACCGATTCGTCGAGATCTGGAACCTCGTCTTCATGCAGTACGAGCAGTTCGAGGACGGCAGCCGGCGCGAGCTGGCGGCGCAGTCGATCGACACCGGCATGGGCATCGAGCGCGTCGCCGCGCTGCTGCAGGGCACCAACGACAACTATTCCACCGACCTGATCCGCTCGCTGATCGAGGCCTCGGCGGACGTGACCTCGACCGATCCGGACGGGCCGGGCAAGACCCATCACCGGGTCATCGCCGACCACCTGCGATCCACCTCCTTCCTGATCGCCGACGGCGTCATGCCTTCGAACGACGGGCGCGGCTACGTGCTGCGGCGGATCATGCGTCGTGCCATGCGCCACGCGCACATGCTGGGCGCGAAGGATCCGGTCATGTACCGGCTGGTGCCGGCGCTGGTGCGCCAGATGGGCGCCGCCTACCCGGAGCTGGTGCGGGCGCAGCCGCTCATCGAGGAGACGCTGAAGCTCGAGGAGACGCGCTTCAAGCAGACCCTCGATCGCGGTCTCAAGCTGCTCGAAGAGGAGAGGGGGTCGCTGCACGCGGGTGCATCGCTGCCCGGTGCCACCGCCTTCAAGCTCTACGACACCTACGGCTTTCCGCTCGACCTGACGCAGGACGCCCTGCGCGAGCGCGAGCGCACCGTGGACACCGACGGGTTCGATGCCGCCATGTCCGAGCAGAAGGCCAAGGCGCGCGCCGCGTGGTCGGGCACGGGCGAGGCTGCGGATCTCGCCATCTGGTTCGAGATCGCGGACCAGCACGGCGCCACCGATTTCCTCGGCTACGACACCGAGACCGCCGAGGGCCAGATGCTGACGCTCGTGAAGGACGGTGTCGAGGTCGAGGCGCTCGAGGCGGGCGAGACCGGCTGGGGGGTGCTGAACCAGACGCCCTTCTATGGCGAGAGCGGCGGCCAGGTCGGGGACACCGGGTTCCTGCGTCGGCTCGAGGACGAGCATGACATGGCCGAGGTCTCGGACACCCAGAAGATGGGCGGCGGCAAGATCACCGCGCATCAGGTCACCGTCCGGCAGGGCCGGTTCGTCAAGGGCGATGCGGTGGCGCTCGAGGTCGATCACAAGCGGCGCGGCATGATCCGTGCCAACCACTCGG
>NZ_JAATOS010000630.1:0-1997 GCF_011806505.1 Salipiger sp. HF18
GCCGCGGTGGCGCTGCTCGAGGCGCGAGAGATCGGCTACGGCGGCTCGGGGCGCAACGTGGGCCTCGCCAATGCCGGGCTGTGGCTGAAACCCGAGGAGATCACCGCCGAACTGGGCGAGGACGCAGGGCGGGCGCTGATCGCGCGGCTGGCCGAGGCGCCCACAACGGTCTTCGGGCTGATCGAGCGCGAGGCCATCGACTGCGAGGCGCGCCGCGCCGGCACGCTGCATTGCGCCCACGCGCCTGCGGGCATGGACGACCTGCGCGAGCGGTTGCGGCAGGGGCTGGCCGCGGGCGCGCCGCTGGAGCTGCTCGACGCCGAGACCGCCCGCGCCCGCACGGGCAGCACCGCCGTGCATGGGGCGCTCTTCGATCCCCGCGCCGGGACCGTGCAGCCGCTGGCCTATTGCCGCGGGCTGGCCCGGGCGGCGCGCGACGCCGGTGCAGCGGTTTTCGAGGACAGCCCGGTGACGGCGCTCACGCGCGAGGGCGATACGTGGCTGGTCAGCTGCAACGGCCGGACGGTGCGGGCGGGGGCGCTGCTGATGGCGACCAACGCCTATCACCTCCGGCTCGACGGGGCGCCCGGCCCCGCCTATGTGCCGGTGCATTACGGTCAGTTCGCCACCGTGCCCATGCCCGAGCCCCTGCGCGACCGCATCCTGCCCGGCGGCGAGGGCTGCTGGGATACGGCGCTGGTGATGTCATCCTTCCGCACCGACGCGGACGGCCGGCTGATCATCGGCGGCATCGGCGATCTCGACGGCCCCGGCGGCGCGATCCACGCCGGCTGGGCGCGGCGCAAGCTGCGGGCGCTGTTCCCCGAGATTGGCGATCTGCCCTTCGAGCACGGCTGGTGCGGGCGCATCGCGATGACTTCGGACCACATCCCGAAAATCGTGGAGATGGGGCCGCGCGCCTATGCCTGCTTCGGCTATTCCGGCCGCGGCATCGGGCCGGGCACGGTGTTCGGCATGGCGGCAGCGCAGGCGCTGCTGCATGAGGGCGCCTCGGGCCTGCCGATGGCTCCGGTGAAGCACCACGAAGAATGCCTGACAAAGCTCAAGGGCCGCTACTACGAGTTCGGGGCAACGCTGACCCACGCGGTGTCGGCGCGGAGTGTCTGAGGTCGGTGGGGCTCTGCCGCGTCCGCGCAGGCGCGGACTCCCCGGGATATTTGGGGCCAATGGAAACCCGGGCGCCGGTCATGGTCGGCGCCCGGGGTGCAGTGGATCCGGACCGGATCAGATGTCGAAGGTGACGCCCTGTGCGAGCGGCAACTCGGTCGAGTAGTTGATGGTGTTGGTGGCGCGGCGCATGTAGGCGCGCCAGGCGTCAGAGCCGCTCTCGCGGCCGCCGCCGGTCTCCTTCTCGCCCCCGAAGGCACCACCGATCTCGGCGCCCGAGGTGCCGATGTTGACGTTGGCGATGCCGCAGTCGCTGCCGCGGGCGGACAGGAAGTGCTCCATCTCGCGCATGTCGGTGGTGAAGATCGACGAGGACAGCCCGCCGCCGACGGCGTTGTGCTGTTCGAGCACCTCGTCGAAATCGCCGTATTTCATCACGTAGAGGATGGGGGCGAAGGTCTCGCGCAGCACCGGGCCGGCCTGCTCGGGCATCTCGACCAGGGCGGGACGGACGTAGAAGGCGCTGTCGGCACCGACCTCTTCGCGACCGCCGCCATGCACGGTACCGCCGAGCCCGGCCGCCTCGGCCAGCGCCGCCTGCATCGACTCGTAGGCGCTCGCGTCGATCAGCGGGCCGACGAGGGCCGAAGTCTCGAGCGGGTTGCCGACGGTGACGCTGGCATAGGCCTTCTTCAGCGCGGGCACGATCTGGTCATAGACACTTTCGTGCACGAAGAGCCGGCGCATGGTGGTGCAGCGCTGGCCCGCGGTGCCCATGGCGCCGAAGGCGATGGCGCGCAGGGTCATGTCCATGTCGGCCGAGGGGCAGACGATGCCGGCGTTGTTGCCTCCCAGCTCGAGGATGCACT
>NZ_JAATOS010000631.1:0-1997 GCF_011806505.1 Salipiger sp. HF18
GCTGCGCGCAGGGGGCGGTGACACGCTGTCCGGCGGCAGCGGCGCGGACAGCTTCCTCTTCGAGATCGTCTACGCCGACAGCACCTCCGTCATCACCGACTTCGAGGCCGGCGTCGACGACATCCAGTTCTACGGCGACGAGTATACCGTCTATCAAGGCGATGCGCTGTCGCAGGCCGTGCAGGTTGGCGACGACGTGGTCATCACCCGGCAGGTCTACGACGCTTTCGAGGGCGCCGGCGCAACGCTGGAGCTGATCCTCGAGGACACGCAGCTGGACGACCTGTCGTCGAGCGACTTCATGGACGGGCTGTTCTACTACTGACGCCGGCACCTCCTTCGCAAAACAGCACCGCCCGCAGGCCGGAACCTGCGGGCGGTGTCTTTTTTTCGGCGTGGTGTCTGCTTCCAGGGCGGCGTGCGGCTCAGCCGACGCGGGTGTAGGTGCCCTGCCCCGCAAGGATTCCACGGAACCCGCCGGGCTCGTCCAGCGGGAAGACGATGATCGGCAGGTTGTTGTCGCGCGCCAGCGCGATGGCCGAGGCGTCCATGACCTTGAGGTTCTTCTGCAGCACCTCGTCGTAGCTCACCTTGTCGTAGCGCTTGGCGTCGGGGTTGGTGCGCGGGTCGCTGTCATAGACGCCGTCGGTGCCGTTCTTGCCCATGAAGAGTGCCTCGCAGGCCATCTCGTTGGCGCGCAGCGCCGAGGCGGTGTCGGTGGTGAAATAGGGGTTGCCCGTGCCCGCGGCGAAGATGCAGACGCGCTTCTTCTCGAGGTGGCGCACGGCGCGGCGCCGGATGTAGGGCTCGGCCACCTCGTCCATGCGGATCGCGGTGATCACCCGGGTGTAGACGCCGATCTCTTCCAGCGCCGACTGCATCGCCAGCGCGTTCATGACGGTCGCCAGCATGCCCATGTAGTCGGCGGTGGTCCGTTCCATGCCCTGCGCCGAACCGGCGAGGCCGCGGAAGATGTTGCCGCCGCCGATCACCATGCAGATCTCGACGCCCATGTCGTGCACAGTCTTCACTTCGCGGGCGATGCGCTCGACGGTCGGCGGGTGCAGGCCGTAGCCTTGGTCCCCCATGAGCGCCTCTCCCGAGATTTTCAGCAAGACGCGATTGAAGGTGGTCTGCGGGGTCTCGGTCATGTTGCGCTCCGTCACTGAGGGGGTCTAGGATCGGCGCCATATGTGGCCGAAAACCGGCCCCTCTGCAATGCTGCATTGCCGCGAGCGAAGACCTTCCAAGGAGGACGCCCTGTCCGATATTCTGACCCGGCTGGCGCCCGATCCGGAGCGCCCGGTGCTGATCGCCGGCCCCACCGCCAGCGGCAAGTCGGCGCTGGCGCTCGAGATCGCCGCGCGCGATGGCGGCGTCATCGTGAACGCCGACGCGATCCAGGTGTTCTCGGACTGGCGGGTGCTCACCGCGCGACCCTCCGAGGCCGAGGAGGCGCTCGCGCCGCACGCGCTCTACGGTCACGTCCCGGGCACGCAGGCATACAGCGTGGGCGAGTGGCTGAGGGATGTCGCGCAACTTATGCGCGGGCCCGGGCGGCTCATCGTGGTGGGCGGAACCGGGCTTTATTTCAGCGCCCTGACCGAGGGGCTTGCCGAGATTCCGCCGACGCCACCGGCGGTTCGCGACGAGGCGATGGCGCGGCTCGACGCGGGCGAGCGCGCCGCCATGGTCGAGGAGCTCGACAGCGACACCCGGGTGCGGATCGACACGGCGAATCCAATGCGCGTGCAGCGGGCGTGGGAAGTTCTGCGCTCTACCGGGCGAGGAATCGCGGCGTGGCAGGACGAGACGCCCCCGCCGCTTCTGCCTCTTTCGCAGGCACAACCCATCGTCTTCGACGCCCCCAAGGACTGGCTCAGCCCGCGAATCGAAACGCGGTTCCGCAAGATGGTCCGCGAGGGCGCGCTCGACGAGGCCCGCGCCAATCTCGCCACGTGGACGCCCGCCCTGCCCTCGGCCAAGGCCATCGGCGC
>NZ_JAATOS010000063.1:0-15284 GCF_011806505.1 Salipiger sp. HF18
TCGCCGAGCTCGATGATCTCCGCCCCGCCCGAGATCGCTTCCCAGACGGTCGCGTCGGCCTCGAGGTCGTCGCGCGACTGGTCGACGTAGGAGAGATGCACGGTGTCGCCGAACTCGATGCTGCCGTCGTCGGGTTGTTCCTGCCCGGTCAGCATCTTGAACAGCGTCGACTTGCCGGCGCCGTTGGGGCCGATCACGCCGACGATGCCGCCCGGCGGCAGCGAGAAGCTCAGGTCCTCGATCAGGAGCTTGTCGCCCATCGCCTTCTTCAGGCCCTCGACCTCGATCACCTTGGACCCGAGGCGCTCGCCGTTCGGAATGACGATCTGGGCCTTGCCGACGCGCTCGCGCTCGGACTGGCCGGCCATCTCGTTGTAGGCCGCGATACGCGCCTTGGACTTGGCCTGACGCGCCTTGGCACCCTGCCGCATCCACTCGAGTTCGCGCTCCAGCGTCTTCTGCTTGGCCTTGTCCTCGCGCGCTTCCTGGGCGAGGCGCTTGGCCTTCTGCTCGAGCCACGAGGAGTAGTTGCCCTCGTAGGGAATGCCGCGGCCGCGGTCGAGCTCGAGGATCCAGCCGGTGATGTCGTCGAGGAAGTAGCGGTCGTGGGTCACGATCAGGATCGTGCCCTTGTACTCGATCAGGTGGTTCTGCAGCCACGCGATCGTCTCGGCGTCGAGGTGGTTGGTCGGTTCGTCGAGCAGCAGCATGTCGGGCGCTTCGAGCAGCAGCTTGCACAGCGCCACGCGGCGCCGTTCACCGCCCGAGAGCGTGGTGACGTCGGCGTCGTCCGGCGGGCAGCGCAGCGCCTCCATGGCGACGTCGATCTGGGCGTCGAGATCCCACAGGTTGTTGGCGTCGATCTCGTCCTGCAGCTGCGCCATCTCGTCGGCGGTCTCGTCGCTGTAGTTCATCGCGAGTTCGTTGAAGCGGTCGAGCTTCGCCTTCTTGGCGGCCACGCCGAGCATTACGTTCTCGCGCGCGGTGAGACCGGGCTCAAGATGCGGTTCCTGCGGCAGGTAGCCGACCTTGGCGCCCTCGGCCGCCCAGGCCTCGCCGGTGAAGTCCTTGTCGATGCCGGCCATGATTCGCATCAGTGTCGACTTACCGGCGCCGTTGACGCCGACGACGCCGATCTTCACCCCGGGCAGGAAGCTCAGGCGGATGTTTTCAAAGCACTTCTTGCCGCCCGGATAGGTCTTGGACACTCCATCCATGTGGTAGACGTACTGATAGCTGGCCATGCGGTCCTCCGGTGACTGGTCGGGCGCCTGTATCGCATCGCGCGCAGGGAATGCAAAGGTCCGGAACGCGTCCTTTTCCGCGCCGCGATGCCGGGCATTCGCGACTTAATCGGATCGTAAGGGTTTGGGGGCCATGTGCTTGCAACGCGGGGCCCGCTCGAAGGGGTGCGCGCCGCCTCTGGCCGATCTCTGACGCATTGTCCCGGAACCTGACGGAGCCCGACGTGTCCACGCCCAAACGCAAGTATCGCAGCAACCGCTGGAGGCGTCTCAAGCTGAAGTGGAAGATGCCGATCATGATCGGCGTACCGTCGATCCTGCTGATGCTGCTGGTGGTGGGAATTGGCTACTACGACGCCCGTCGTGAGCTCGGGCACCAACGCGAACTGGCCTTCCGCAACCTCCTCGTGGATCGCAAGGCCGAGCTTCAGAGATGGCTTGCCCACACGGAGACGGATCTTCGCGATCTGGCGGGAAGCAGGGACATCCGCACTGCGCTGCCCCTCTTCGACCGGAACTGGGGGCTGATACAGGGCGACGCGGGCGCCCGCCTGCGCGAGGCCTACATCGACGCGAACCCCCATCCGACGGGGCAGAAGGACGATCTGGTGCAGGCCGACGACGGGTCGGGCTGGTCGCAGGTCCACGGCACCTACCACGAGGGGCTCCGCAACTTCCAACGCCAGCGGGGCTACTACGACCTATTCCTCTTCGACCTCGAGGGCAACGTCATCTACAGCGTCTTCAAGGAGCTGGATTTCGCCACCAACATGCTCGACGGCCCCTATGCCGAGACCGGGCTCGCGACGGCCTTCCGCGATGCCTCCGTGGCCGGGCCGGACGAGGTGGTCTTCACCGATTTCGACAGCTACGCCCCAAGTGCAGGCGCCGCCGCGAAGTTCGCCGCCACCCCGGTTTTCGATCGTGAGGGGCAACGGATCGGCGTCGTGGCGCTGCAGATCCCCACGGCGCAGATCGCGCGGGCGCTGGCCGAGTCCGAGCTGCTGGGCGACACCGGCATCGCCTATGCGGTGGACCATCAGGGCCGCGCCCTGAGCCCGGTGTCCGCGGGGCAGGACTATGCCGTGCTCGACCAGATGCCCGACCTTCCGCAAATCCGCGCCGCGCGCGAGGAGCGGTCCGAGACGTTCCTGAACGTGCCCGGGCTCGGGGGCCGGCCCGTGGTCGCCGTCACCACCTTCGGGCGCTTCGCAGGCACCGGCTGGGGAATCGTGGTCGAACAGGACATGGCCGAGGCGACGGCGGCGGAACGCCATCTGCTGATGGTCACGCTGGGGACGCTGGTGGTGATCATCGCGCTGGTGGCGGGCCTGTCGGTCTCTGTCGCGCGCCTGCTCACCAAGCGGATCTCGCGGCTCGCCGACAGTGTCGGCATGATGTCCGAGGGCGATTTCGAGACCATCGTGAACGAGACCAAGACCGGCGACGAACTTGGGGACATCGCGCAGGCGCTGGAACGGCTCAAGGGTGATCTGGCCAAGGGGCGCGAGGCGTCCGCGGCCCAGGAAAATGCGCAGGGGCGTCAGCGCGAGGTGGTGGAGCGGTTGAGCGGTGCCCTTGCCGATCTGGCGGCAGGCAGGCTGGTCTGCCGCATCGAGGAGCTGCTCGGCGACGACTACGAGGGGCTCCGCCGCGATTTCAACGCCACCGTCGATTCTCTCATGGATGTGGTGCAGGAGCTGGGCGAGAGCGCCCAGAGCATCGACACCGACGTGAGCGGCCTCAGCGACAATATCGACCAGCTCTCACAGCGGACCGAGAACCAGGCGGCCACGCTGGAAGAGACCGCCGCCGCGATGGAAGAGATCACCAACAACGTGAGGTTCACCTCCGAGGGCGCGAACACCATCGCCACCGCGATCAACTCGGCCCGCACCGAGGCCGAGCGTGGCGAGCGGGTGCGCGGCGACGCGATCCTCGCGATGTCGAATCTCGAGGATTCCTCCAAGCAGATCGGGCAGATCATCCGGGTCATGGAGGACATCGCCTTCCAGACCAACCTTCTGGCGCTGAATGCCGGGGTCGAGGCCGCGCGCGCCGGCGAGGTCGGGCGCGGCTTCGCCGTCGTGGCCTCCGAGGTGCGCGCGCTGGCACAGCGCTCGGCCGACAGCGCGGCCGAGATCCGGGATCTGATCCGCACCTCCAATGACAACGTGAGCAAGGGGGTGACGCTTGTCTCCGAGCTTGGCCAGTCCATGGAGACGATCCTGACCGAGGTCACCGACATCTCGGGCCAGATCAAGGATATCGCGACGGGCGCGTCTGATCAGGCCACCGGCCTCGCCGAGATCAACTCCGGCTTCTCGGTGCTCGACGAGGTGACCCAGCAGAACGCCGCGATGGTCGGCGACAGTGCCACCGCCGGGCGGGCCTTGCTGCAGAAGGCCTCCGGGTTGCGCAGCCTTGTCGCGCGCTTCGACACTGGCGAGGTGCAACCACTGCCCGCGCCACAGGCCATCGCGGCGGCATCCTCGGGCGGTGGCTGGGACATGGCACCCGGAGAGGCGCACGAGCACGCCGAGCCGGCGCCCGCCCCTCGGCGCGTGGCAGCGGGCGGAAGGGCCGATGCGGTTTGGGAGGATTTCTGAGCGCACCGTTGCCATCGGGCCCGGCGGCGACGTTCGGGCGCCAGTCCTGTGACGTGCGATGCCCGGGCGGGGGCAGTGGCGTGATCGGTCTTTACCTATTGAAACCGGGGCGCATTCCGGTGTCTTTTGGCTTCCGTTCGAACGGGAAGGGGCGCAATGCTCTGGGATGCGCATGCCGCCGGGTTCCGGCTGGCGCGGGGGCAGAAGGTTGGCTTGCTGGGGGGATCCTTCGATCCGCCCCATCAGGGACACGTGCACATCACGCTCGAGGCACTGCGGCGTTTCCGGCTCGACCGGGTGATCTGGCTGGTGAGCCCGGGCAACCCGCTCAAGGCCCATGGCCCCGCACCGCTCGAGGATCGCATGGCGGCCTGCCGGGCGATCATGCAGCACCCCCGCGTCATCATCAGCGATTTCGAACGGCTGGCCGGGACGCGGCACACCGCCCGCACTCTCGAGCTGCTGCAGCAGGCCTTCCCGGGCATCCGTTTCACCTGGCTCATGGGGGCCGACAACCTCGCGCAGCTGCACCGCTGGGAAGACTGGCGCCAGATCATGGAACGGATGCCGGTGGGCGTGCTGGCGCGGCCTGGCAGCCGCATGGCGGCGCAGGGCTCGATGGCCGCGGATGTCTACGCCCACGCACGTCTGCCGGAACGCGAGGCGTCGCGGCTTGCGCTGACGCCGCCGCCCGCGTGGTGCTTCGTGAACGTGCCGATGGTCGACCTGAGCTCGACCGAGCTTCGTCGCGCGGAGCAGGAGAAAAAGTGAACATGGCGCGCAGCGGCCCCGCTTGTCCGCGCCGGTGTGCTCGGGTTAGATCGACGCCATGACGCAACGACTTTCCAGGCGCGGATTCCTGAGCACGGCCCTTGCAGCCGGGGCATTCGCAGCCACGTCCGCGAGGGCCGAAGCGCCGCTCACCTCGCTTCGCCCGGTCGGCCGCGGCGAGGACCTGCGGCTCCGCAATCTGAAGACTCCCGAGGAGCTGATCTCGGCCTCGGGCCTGCAAGGCATCGTCGGGTTCTCGGCCTTCAACCTCGCCACCGGCGCGGTCATCGACGAGCACGACCCGGAGGTCGGGATGCCGCCCGCCAGCGTCGCCAAGGCGCTGACTGCGTCCTATGCGCTCGACACGCTCGGCCCGGCCCACCTGTTCACGACGCAGGTTCTCGCCACCGGCGGCATCACCAACGGCGTCGTGGCGGGGGACCTCGTGCTGCTCGGCGGCGGCGATCCGACGCTCGACACCGACGGGCTGGCGGAGCTGGTCGGCCAGCTTGCGCAGGCCGGCGTCACCAGCGTCACGGGGCGGTTCCTCGTCTGCGGCAGCGCGCTGCCCTTCACCCGGACCATCGACGTCGAGCAGCCGGAGCACCTTGGCTACAGCCCCTCGGTCTCGGGGCTGAACCTCAATTTCAACCGCGTGCACTTCGAGTGGAAACGCGGCGGCAGCGGCTACGAGATCAGCATGGACGCGCGGTCCGCCTCGTTGCGGCCCGCGGTGCACGTGGCCAGCATGGGCGTCGTGAGCCGCAGCATGCCGGTCTACACCTATGCTGATTCCGACGGCCGCGACGAATGGACCGTGGCGAGCGGGGCGCTCGGCAATGGCGGTGCGCGCTGGTTGCCGGTGCGCAAACCCGAGATCTACGCGGGCGAGGTCTTCCAGGCGATTGCCGCGGGCAAGGGCATCAAGCTTTCCGCGCCACAGATCGTTGACTCCGCGCCCGAGGGCGAGGTCGTCGCGCGCCATGACAGCGCGCCGTTGCAGACCGTGCTGCGCGAGATGCTGAAATACTCGACCAATCTCACCGCCGAATGCGTCGGCCTCGCGGCCACCGCGGCGCGCGACGGGCGGCCGCTGTCCGAGACGATGAGCAATTGGGCGCGCACGGATCTCGGCCTGAGCCACGTGGCGATGGTCGATCACTCCGGGCTCGGCGCCGACAGCCGGATCGCCGCGCGCGACATGGCGAGAGCCCTGCTCGAGGTCAACCGGAGGCTCGGGCTGAAGCCGCTGCTGAAGAAGTTCCCGATGCGCGATGCGCAGCGCCGCATGGTCGAGAATCACCCGATCAAGGTGCACGCGAAGACCGGCACGCTCAATTTCGTCAGCGGGCTCGCTGGCTTTGCGGATCTGCCCGACGGTACCGAGCTGGTGTTCGCGATCTTCTGCGGCGATCTCGAACGGCGCGACAAGCTGACCCTTGCGCAACGCGAGAAGCCGGACGGTGCGTCGTATTGGAACGCCCGCGCCAAGGGACTGCAGTCGAGCCTCATCGAGCGCTGGGCGGTGCTCTCGGCGAGCTGAGCTGAGGCCGTTTCGCGCGGCCTCAGTGCATCATAATCTCAGGAATCCAGAGTCCTCGGAACCCAGTGTCCCGGGCGCTCAGTCGCGCAGGTGCCGGGCCCGGGCGCCGCGCTCGATGGCGGCGGCGTGCAGGCGGTCGATATTGAGCTCGTAGCGGATCTCTTCCAGCAGGCGCAGCTCGGCCTCGCGCAGGGTGCCGTCGGCGGCGGCCACGTCGCAGGCCAGCGCATAGGCGGTCTCGTAGAGCCGCTCGGGCAGGTTGGCGCGGACCAGGCCGAAGAGCGCGTCGAGCCCGTCTTCCTGTTCGAAGAGTTCGAACACCAGCTCGGACATCACCCGGATCCGGTCGATGTCGTAATCGGCGAACACCGGCAGCAGGTTGACGGAGGATTCGATCTTGACCAGCTCCGCGGTGCGGATGTTCTGGTCGGAGGCGGAGACGGCGATCATCACCGCCACCAGACAGTCTTGCGAGGTCAGCGGATGCGGGGCGGCTTCGGTCACGGCTGCTCTTTCTTGATTTGTGTCGTTGTGGGCAATTTATTGACCCCGAACCGCGTCTGCAATAGGACGCGGTTCGCATCTGCCCCGGGCGAAACGGGGCGTTATCCCATGGAGTGTTTCGGATGTCCGATCTGCGCGAAGCCGCGATGAGCTCGAAGGCCTGGCCCTTTGAAGAGGCGCGCCGCGTCCTGAAACGCTACGAGAAGAAGGCGCCGGAGAAGGGATACGTGCTGTTTGAGACCGGTTACGGTCCGTCGGGCCTGCCGCATATCGGCACCTTCGGCGAGGTGGCGCGGACCACGATGATCCGGCGCGCCTTCGAGTTGATCTCGGACATCCCGACGCGGCTGATCTGTTTCTCGGACGACATGGACGGCATGCGCAAGGTGCCCGAGAACGTGCCGAACCAGGAGCTGCTGCAGGAAAACCTGCAGCGCCCGCTGACCAGCGTGCCCGACCCGTTCGAGGAATACGAAAGCTTCGGCCACCACAACAACGCCATGTTGCGGCGGTTCCTCGATACCTTCGGGTTCCAGTACGAGTTCTACTCGGCGACCGAGTTCTATGCCTCGGGCCAGTTCGACGAGATCCTGCTGCGCTGCGTCGAGAAGTATGACGAACTCATGGCCATCATGCTGAAGTCGCTGCGCGACGAGCGGGCCTCGACCTATTCGATCTTCCTGCCGATCCACCCCGAGACCGGCCGGGTGCTGTATGTGCCGATGAAGCACGTGGACGCCGCCAACGGCACCATCACCTTCGATGACGATGATGGTGTCGAGCACACGCTGCCGGTGACCGGCGGCAAGGTGAAGCTGCAGTGGAAGCCGGACTTCGGCGCGCGCTGGGCGGCGCTGGGCGTCGATTTCGAGATGTACGGCAAGGACCACTCGACCAACACGCCGATCTACGACGGCATCTGCCGGACGCTGGGCGTGCGTGCGCCCGAGCACTTCACCTACGAACTGTTCCTCGACGATCAGGGGCAGAAGATCTCGAAGTCCAAGGGCAACGGGCTGTCGATCGATGAGTGGCTGACCTATGCGTCGACCGAGTCGCTGTCCTACTTCATGTTCCAGAAGCCCAAGACCGCGAAGCGGCTGTGGTGGGACGTGATCCCCAAGGCGGTGGACGAGTACCACCAGCAGCTCCGCGCCTTCCCCGATCAGGACGTCAAGGCCCAGCTTGCGAACCCGGTGTGGCACATCCACGGCGGCGACGTGCCCGAGTCGAAGATGGTGGTGCCGTTCTCGATGCTGCTCAACCTCGCCTCCGCCGCGGGGGCCGAGGACAAGGACGCGATGTGGGGCTTCATCCGCCGCTACGCCCCCGAGGCGAGCCCGGAGAGCCATCCCGACATGGACGATGCCGCGGGCTTTGCGGTGCGCTACTACAACGACTTCGTGAAGCCCACGAAGTCCTTCCGCGCCCCCGACGAGACCGAGCGCGCCGCCATGGAGGACCTCGCGGCACGGCTGCGTGCCTACGATGGTCCGGCCGACGACGAGGCGCTGCAGACGCTGGTCTTCGCGGTCGGCAAGGAGCACGGCTTCGAGAACCTGCGCGACTGGTTCAAGGCGCTCTACGAGGTGCTGCTTGGCCAGAGCCAGGGGCCGCGTTTCGGCGGGTTCATCGCGCTCTACGGCGTGGACGAGACCGTTGCCCTCATTGAGCAGGGGCTCGCGGGCCAGCTCGGCTGAGCCTTTGACGCCCCACACGCCGGCGCTATCTCCTTCGCAGAGGAGGAGGTGGCGCCATGCGCAGGTTGCTATTCGGACTTATGGTCGGGCTGATGCTGGCCGCGCCCGCGGGCGCGCAGGAGGCCGACGCGATCCAGGGTGTGATCCGGGGGCAGATGGATGCCTTCCGCACCGGTGACGTCGACGCGGCATTCGAGTTCGCAAGCCCCGGCATCCAGGGGCTCTTTGGCACGGCGGACAGCTTCGGCCAGATGGTGCGCGAGGGCTACCCGATGGTGTGGCACCCGCAGAGCGTCGAGTTCGGCTCGCTGTCCCAGACCGAGGGTGCGCTCTGGCAGCGGGTCATCGTGCGCGACGGCCAGGGGATGCCCTATGCTCTCGACTACATGATGGAGCAGATCAACGGTGCCTGGCGCATCGGCGGCGTGCGCTTCGTCACGGACCCTGCGGTCTCGGCCTAGGCGGGCCTAGCGCGAGGACGCCCATTTCCACCAGTGGCGGGCCCATTCGTCCGGGAGATCCTCGGGCGTTCCCTGAAAGATCTTCGCCCCCAGCGCGCGGCTCTCGTAGGCCAGCGTGTCGCGCCGCGCGACGGCGCGCCTGCGCATGTCCTCGGCCTCGCTCGGCAGGTCCGCCTGGTCGAGCCTTTCGAGGAACACCGTCAGATCCTGATACCGACCCAGCAACTCGGACAATTCCTTGACCGCCTTGCGGTGGGGGCGGATTCCTGCGGGCCAGAAGCCCTGCAGCAGGCGGCTGTGGTACCAGTGATCCTTCACCCGCTTGCGCCAGTCGTGGAAGATCTCGGGCGTCGCGCCGGAGCCTGTGGCCTCCATGTCGCGGGCGGCGTGGCTCCAGGACCGTGAAAGGCCTGCATAGAGCACGGTCCCGGTGCCGCCCCGGACCTCCCAGTCGCGGCTGCGGGCGTGGATCTCCTTCAGGGCCAGACGCTGGGTTGCCAGCGTCTCGGACAGCTCGTCCGGCAACAGTTCCGCGTCTGTCTCGCCGCCGAGCACCTCGCGCAGCACCGCGTAGGGCGCGGGATCGGTTTCGGCCAGCAGCGCGTCGAAGGTCTTGAGCAGAACGCCCGCGTCCCGCAGCGACGAGGACAGCCGGGCGGCGTCGCGCACGGCGCGGGTCTCGTCGGCGTAGTCGTCGAAGCCCGACCGGACCAGCCGGAACAGTCCGCGCAGCTTCTTGCAGCGCTTCCGGATGTCGTGGATCGCCTCGTCCGCCTCCTCGGGTGGGCGGCCGTTCGCGGCGATGGCGCGGCCGAGCTGCTCGTCCGAGATGCGCCGCAGGGCTGTGGTCAGGGACTTGTCGGACTTCAGGATCCGGTAGGCCATTTTCTCCTCCGGGCGTTGCGCGGACAGTCCGGTCACCGTCACGGTGGCCGCAGAGCCTCTTAACACATCCTAGATATCTGCTGTCTGCGCGGGGTCAACGCGGAGCGTGTCCGCGACCCCGGGGACTGGCGCAGAATCAGAGGATCGAACGGATGAACAAGGCGGTAACCGACGGCGTGGTCTTCATGCCGACACCCTTCTCCGAGGGGCTTGGAGTCTGGTCGCGGGGCAATGGAACGGCCGGGTCCGACACCTATGCGAGCCTCGGCACGGCCGCCTTCGTCCCGTCGGATGCCGATTTCGCGGGCTGTCTCGAACTGCAGAAGACTGATGCCACGCAGCTGTTGCGCTACATGGGCGAGACCCCGATCCTCCCCGGCTGCTACCTGCGCGTGACCGCGCGGGTGAAGGCGATGTCGGGGACCATGCCCGCGGTGCGCATCGCCGGCTGGGCCGGGCGCAGCAACGACACCGAGGTGACCGGGCTCGTGACCGTGGGCCCGTCGGTGCAGCTTACGGCCTATGGCGAGGTCACCGAGGTCAGCGCCATCGTCGGCACCGGCGCACGCGGCGGCGTCGACATGGTCTGGGGGACCGAGCCCGCCTACGGGCATTTCGGGCTCGATCTGACGGGCGCCAACGGCGGCATCGTCAGGATCGACGACATCGAGATCGAGGACATCACCTCGCTCTTCCTGCGCGACATGATGAACTGGGTCGACGTCCGCGATTTCGGGGCGCTGGGGGATGGTTCCACCGACGACAGCGCGGCCTTTACCGCCGCCGATGCCGCCGCCGATGGGCGCAAGGTGCTGGTGCCGACGGGCAGCTACTATCTCGCAAGCTCGGTGACCTTCGAGAACCATGTCGAGTTCGAGGGCTCGGTCCAGATGCCGGTCGGCGCGGTGCTGTCGCTCACCAAGGATTTCGACCTCTCGACCTATATCGACGCGTTCGGCAACGACGAGGAGCTGGCGCTGAAGAAGGGACTGCAGTCGCTGCTGAACAACGCCGATCACGAGAGCTTCGACCTCTGCGGGCGCCGTGTCTCGCTCACCGGGCCGATCGACGTTCAGGCGGCGGTGGACAACCGCGACAACTACGCGCAGCGCCGGGTGCTGCGCAATGGCCAGCTCCGGGCCGAAACCTCGAACGCGTGGGGCAGTGGCAGCGTGACCTCGGTCGCGACCTATTCGGCGAGCAACAAGTCGCAGCTCACCAACGTCGCGAACGTGGCCAATATCGAGGTTGGCAGCCTTGTGACCGGCGCCGGGGTGGGGCGCGAAATCTACGTGCGCGAGGTCAACGTCGGCGCCCAGACGGTGACCCTGTCGCAGCCGCTCTCGGACGCGGTGGGCACGCAGACCTACACCTTCACGCGCTTCCGATACATGCTCGACTTCAGCGGCTTCACCCGGCTCGACAAGTTCGAGATCGAGGACATGGAGTTCCAGTGTTCCGAGCTCTGCAGCGGGCTGATGCTGCCGCCGGTGGGCACCGTGAACGTCATCCGCAACTGCGTGTTCAACCGCCCCGCCGACCGCTGCGTGACCTCGATCGGCGAGGGCTGCCAGGGCCTGCTTCTGGATCACAACCAGTTCGTCAGCGCCGAGGGCGGACTCGCGACCCAGAACCGCAGCTCGGTGGCGCTCAACACCAACGCCAACGACGTGAAGATCCGCAACAACCGCGCCTCGCAGTTCCGCCATTTCGCGGTGGTCTCGGGGGCGAACGGGGTGATCACCAACAACCACTTCTTTCAGGGCGATGACAGCGGCAACGGCACCCGCAGCGCTGGCATCGTGCTGTGCGTGAAGGCAACCAACACCACGATCTCGGGGAATTACGTCGACAATTGCTTCATCGAGTGGACCAACGAGCGCGAACCGGAGCCGGATTTTGTCTCGGGCTTCGGCTTCTCGGGTCTCTCGATCACCAACAACGTTTTCCTGTGCTCGGACGTGGCGTCGCATTTCGGCTTCATCGTGGTGAAGCCCTACGGCCAGAACAATCGGGTCAACGGGCTCAACGTCTCGGGCAACCTGTTCCGCTCGGTGGGGGGCAACATCGCGCGGGTCGACCGGGTGGACGACAGCTTCGCGCCGCTCGACCTGTCGTCGATGCGCAACGTCTACGTCTCGAGCAACACCTACCTCAACGTGGATAGCGGCTGCGCCAACCCGCTGGCGGTGAAGCACGCGCAGAACACCCACGCCACGACATGGGTGGTCGACACCGAGGACCGGCTGCCCTTCGGCGGTTACGCCATGGAGGTCGACACCCTCGTGACCCGGTCGCGGCCGCGCACGTCGGGCAACATCACCAGCCACGCGATGCCCTATACCTCGACGCGTGAAGGCGCGGCGCAGGACCAGGTTCACGTGATCTGGCCCGAGCCCATCCTGGGCGACATCACCATGACGGTGCGCATGGACAACTGACCGGGCCGGGGTCCGTGGCAGGGGCCGGTGTCCTTCGGGACGCCGGTCCCTTGCCGTTGGGACTCAGGAGCCGAGGTCGGCGGGGCCCAGGAGGAAGGCCTTGCCGAACCCGCCGTTCAGATGCGCGCCGGTGACCTCGAAGCGCAGCAGCGAGAAATCCGCGAAACCGATGTAGAGCCTGGCCTTGGGCTGAAGCAACAGGAAGTGCTCGGCCAGTGCCGCGTGCTCGGGCGCGCCGTGACGGACGAACACCGCCCGTGCCTGCAGGCTGAGGCGCGGGTGGGTGAGCGGGTCTCCCTTGGGGCCGGGCTCGCCCACCATCAGCGCGCAGGCGGGGTTGGCCTTGAGCGCGCGGGCGTGGAAGGCGAGGTCCGAGACGAGGCTCAGCGGCATTCCGTCGGGGCCCGGCACCACCGCGACGCGGCTCACCATCGGGTGGCCGGTGTCGGGATCGGTGACCGCGAGCGCGCCGAAGCGGGCGGTCTCGATCAGGTCGCGGGCAAGGGCGCGGGCGTCGTCGTCGGTGGGGCGGATGGGATCGGTCATGGCGGCACGCTAGCGCGGCTGCCGGGCGGGCGGAAGGGTCAGAAGCTGCTCCAGAACCCTAATAGCACGCCCATGGAGCTGTCGCCTGTCGCGCCCCAGGTGACGCCAAGCTCGGCCGAGAACACGTCGGTCACCGGCAGCACCACTGACGGGGCGAAGCGGGCGAAGAAGGGCTCGCCCCAGGGCTTGCCCGTCTGCACCTGCAGGATGAGCTTGCGATCCCTGGCGAGGTTCCGGCCCCAGGTCAGGTCGAGCTTGTAATCCACCCCGAGGAAGGGCGCGATGTAGTCGCTGTCGTCGACCCATGCGATCTCGGCGAAACCGTCCGCCGCCAGCCAGCCTCGCTCGAGTCCCAGCCCGAGCGACAGGCCCGGGCGGATCACCGGGTGGCCGTCGATCTTGCCGAGCCCGAGTTCCGCGGCGATCTTCAGCCCGCCCGCCTTGTCGCGCACCGGCAGCCGCAGGAAGCCGACGCTCTTGCCATTCCCCGAGACCGAGCGCCCGAGGTCGAAGCCCACGGTGATGCGGTCGGTGAGCCCGTATTCGAGGTAGAGCGTGTAATACTGGCCGGTGGGCTCGTAGGAGGTCCAGTGCTCGAGTTCCTGCGGCCAGTTCAGCCGCGCCGCCCCGCTGAGGAACACCTGCCCCTTTTCGCGGGGCCACGCACCGGCGACGGCGGCGCCGGCCAGAAGCGGCAGGAAGAGCGCGGCAAGAAGCGGTCTGGTCCACATGGCAGGGGTCCTCGCGAGGGACCAGCGTGGCGCATTTATGGTTAATCCGACGTTAACGAAGGTAAGCGGAGCCGCTGCGTTCTTGCGCACTGGACGTGGGCAAAGGAATTCCTATGCTGCGAATGCGAATGTAACCGCTTCGTGAGCGGGAATCAGGGGACGCCATGGCAGGTTCGGTAATCACCGTCGCGCAACAGAAGGGCGGCTCGGGCAAGACCACGCTATCGGCGAACCTCGCCGTGGGGTTCCGGGCAATGGGGCGCACGGTGGCGCTGGTGGACACCGATCCGCAGGGAAGCCTGGGACGCTGGTTCATGACCCGCCTCGAGCAGAACCCCGAGGCCGCCGAAGGCATCGAGTTCGCGACCTCGTCCGCCTGGGGCATCACCTATGAATGCCGCAAGCTTGCCGACCGTGTCGACGTGGTGATCGTCGACACGCCGCCCAAGGCCGACAGCGACCTGCGCCCGGCGTTGCGGGTGGCGGATCTGGTGATCGTGCCGGTCTCGATGAGCCATCTCGACCTCTGGGCCACGGAAAGCGTGCTCGATCTTGCCCGGCGCGAGAACCGCGAGGTGCTCATGGTGATGAACCGCACCCGTCCCGGCACCCGCCTGTCCGGAGAGATCGCCGGCGCCGCCCAGAAGATGGAGGCGCGCATCGCCGAGTCGCAGTTCGCCAACCGCGTGGGCTATGCCGAGGCCTTCGGCCACGGGCTCAGCGCGGCGGAGGGGCGAAAGACCCCGGCGCGTGACGAGGTCGAGGCGCTGTCCGCAGAGGTGGCGGATATCCTGGCGAACGGGTAAAGGGAACCTGTCCGCGGATGCCGCGGAAAAGGAGTGCCCGATGACCGACCTTGCCGCCCTTGCCGAGACCATCCGCCGCCACGAGGCCGCGCAGGGCCAGCCGATCTCGCGGCTGGGCTATTTCTGCGCCCCGTTCCGTCCCGCGGACGGGCCGTTCTCGGACCGGGTGATCAAGGTTTACCGCGGGCTTGGCGACGAGGCCGCGCTCGACCGGCTGGCGAAAGCGCATGACGATTACGTCGCGGCGCTGCTCGATGCCGGGGTGCCGATGCCGGCGACCGAATTCCACCTGCTGCAGACCGACGACGGCCGGGTGCCGGTGGTGGTGCAGGAGGCGCTGCCCGAATCCTCGCTGATGCGGCCGCGGATGCAGGTCGAGGACCTCGCCTCCACGCTCGAGATGATGGAGGCCGCGGGGCAGGTCATCGCGCGGTTCTGGAATGCCGCCGACCGCTTCGGTACCCGCATCGGCTTTCACCCATCGATCCGCAATTTCGCGGTGGTCGACGGGGTCGCGGTCTTCTACGACCCCTTCCCGCCGCTCATCCACTACTCGCGCGACGAGATGGGCCGGATGCTGCTGCTGTTCTCTGAAAAGCGGCTGATGCGGCTCGTCGGGCCGCTGATGCGGCGGCGGGTGACCGGCATCCAGGACGAATGGTATTCGGCCCCGGAGACGCTCGTGGGGCTCGTGGGCTCGGCCTGCCGGCTGCGGCCCGAACACGCGCGGGCCTATCTCGACTGGGGGCGCGAGTTCGCCACGCGCGAGATGCCGCGCTGGGCGGAGGAGGCGATTTCCGGGATGACCGAGACGCCGAAACTGCCGGGATACTGGACCGGGTTCCGCAAGCTTCTGGGCCTGCAGGGCGAACCCAACGTCTGAGCGGCGTCAGTCCAGTGCCAGACCTTCGACCAGGGTGGTGAAGAGCGCCTCGGGCAGGGCTGCCCGCAGGCTGTCGCGCAGGATCGGCCATTCCTCGGCATCCTGCACCGCCACCTCGCGCAGCGACATCAGCACTTCGCGCAGGCAGCGGGACAGGACG
>NZ_JAATOS010000632.1:0-1994 GCF_011806505.1 Salipiger sp. HF18
TAAGTCGCGTTCCCGTTATCAAGCTCTTTCGGCAAGATCCTGCGCAAAAGAGCTTACACCTGTGGCGCAAATGTGCTGACCTCCCGGATGCGATGCAGTGCAGTCTCTTCTAGGGGGAAACATTTAATTTTTCGGAAATGTGAGTGGACACTCCAGACCACTGAAGAACAAGAATAGTTCATCACTTGAAGGCGGTTAATTTCGGGATGGGTATGTCAAAAGAGCGCAGGCAGACGAGAGCGGGTTTCCGGGCGGGCATGGCAGCGGCGCTGGCGGCGGGGTGGCTTGTGGCCATGGCTCCGCAAGGGGTCGCGGCGCAGGGACTGTCGCTCACGGCCTACAAGCAGGCCGTCGCGGAATCGCTGTCCGAGGACGAGGGCATGGCCGCCTTTTACCGCGCCCGGGGCTTCGAGCCGCTCTGGACCGCCGATGATTCCGCCTCGCAAGAGCGCCGCACGGCGCTGATCGAGGCGCTGTCCCGCGCCGAGGCGCACGGACTGCCGGCGCGGCGCTACGATCTCAACGGTCTGCTGACGCGGATGCGCTCGGTGCAGGGCGACCGGGCCCGCGGGCTCGTCGAGGTCGAGCTGAGCCGCACCTTCCTGAAATACGCGCACGATCTGAACGGCGGCATGCTCGACGGACGCCGCATCGATTCCGGCATCAAGCGTCCGCCGCAGCGGCTGGCCTCCGAGGGGCTGCTGCAGGATCTCGCCCGTCGCGACCCGCGCGCCGTGCTGCGCGACCTCGCGCCGCACTCTCCGGAATATGCCCGGCTGATGCACGAGAAGCTGACGCTCGAGCATCGCATCGCCCATGGCGGCTGGGGCGCGACCGTCCGCAGCGGCAAGCTCGAACCGGGGCAGACCGGTGCCGATGTGGTCGCCCTGCGCGACCGGCTGGTGGCGATGAATTATCTCGCGCCCTCGCTCAGCGCCCGCTACGACGACGCCATCGTTGCCGCCGTGTCGCGCTTCCAGGAAGATCACGGGCTCAAGGTGGACGGCGTCGCCGGCTCCTCGACGCTCTCGGCGATCAACGTCGGTCCCGAGGAGCGGCTGAAATCGGTCATCGTGGCGATGGAGCGCGAGCGCTGGCTCAACATGCCCGAGGGGCTGGGCGCGCGGCATATCCTCGTCAACCTCGTGGACTTCCACGCCCGCATCATAGACGACGGCAAGGTGAGCTTCGAGACCCGCTCGGTCGTCGGTCACCAGGACCCCGACCGCCGCACGCCCGAGTTCTCGGACCGCATGGAGTTCATGGTCATCAACCCGTCGTGGTACGTGCCGCGGTCCATCGTGGTGAACGAGTACCTGCCGCAGCTCCGTCGCAATCCGGGCGCGGTCAGCCATCTCGAGATCACCGACAGCAGCGGCCGCCGGGTCAACCGTGGCAGGGGCTTTGCGCAGTACAGCGCCGCGAGCTTCCCCTATGCCATGCGTCAGCCGCCGGGGCCGCGCAACGCGCTGGGGACTGTGAAGTTCATGTTCCCCAACAAGTACAACATCTACCTGCACGACACGCCGTCGAAGAGCCTGTTCAACCAGAACCAGCGGACCTATTCGCACGGCTGCATCCGGCTCGGCGACCCGCATGATTTCGCCTATGCGCTGCTGGCGCGGCAGACCGACGATCCGGTCGGCTTCTTCCAGTCGCGGCTGCGTACCGGGTCCGAGACCCGCGTGAACCTCGATGAGCCGGTGCCGGTGCACCTGATCTACCGCACCGCCTTCACCAAGGCGAAGGGGCAGGTGAACTACCGCCCCGACGTCTATGGCCGCGACGCGCGGATCTGGGCCGCCCTTGCCTCCGAGGGGGTGGTACTGGCCGGCGGTCAGGGTTAAATCCTTCGGGAGAAATCCCGGAGGCCCCACATGTCCGACCAGACCCACACTCTCGCAGACGTCGCCGCGGCCCTCGGGCTCGAAGCGGTGGGCGACACCACGATCCAAGTCAACGGCGTAAACGAGCCCGCCCTGGCAAGCGCCGAC
>NZ_JAATOS010000633.1:0-1980 GCF_011806505.1 Salipiger sp. HF18
GCGAGACCGATGGCGGCGTGCCGGGCGCAAACGGCCAGCAGCCCGAGACCTACATCGCCGCGACCCACGGCGACTGGCAGCTCCAGTGCCTGCGCGTGCCCGAGGGCACCGACGCCGAAGATCCCTGCCAGATGTATCAGCTGCTCAAGGACCAGAACGGCGGCAACGTCGCCGAGGTGAGCATGTTCCGCCTGTCGAACGGCGGTCAGGTCGCGGCCGGCGGCACCTTCATCGTGCCGCTCGAGACCCTGCTGACCCAGAAGGTGACGATCTCGGTCGATGGCGGTCAGGCCAAGCGCTACGATTTCTCGTTCTGCACGCAGGTCGGTTGCTACGCCCGTGTCGGCTTTACCGCCGATGACGTCGCCCGCTTCAAGGGGGGCAAGTCGGCGAAGGTGACCATCGTTCCGGCGCTGGCGCCCGATCAGGAGGTCGAACTCGACATGTCGCTGTCCGGCTTCACCGCCGCCTATGACGCGAGCTCGGCCCTGCGCCAGTAATCGCGGTCACGCGTTCGATACCAAAGACGTGAAACCGCCGCGGGGAGAGATCCGCGCGGCGGTTTTGCGTTTCAGCCTTTTCGGCGCCGTTTTCAGCTCTGTCCCAGCCCTTCGAGCACCGCCTGTGCGGCGCGGTCGCCGGGGTGCGGTCCGTCGCGGCCCAGACGCTCCATGGTCAGCGCCATGGCCTCGGACTGTGCCTCGGGTGCCTCGAGCACCTGCAGCAGCGCCTCGGCGATCGGTTCGGGGCGACAGTCCTTGCCGATGAACTCGGGGATGGTGCGGGTCTCGGAGACCAGGTTCACGAGATTGACCGTATCGACCAGCAACAGCCGTCCGATGATCTGCCGCGACAGCCAGCCCATGTCGTAGCCGATGACCATGGGCGTCGCGGCGGCGGCGAGCTCGAGCGCTACGGTGCCCGAGGCGGCCAGCGCCACGTCGGCAGCCCCGAAGGCGGCGCGCTTCTCGGCGGCGGCCTCCTCGCCCAGCCTGCGCGGGTCGAGCACCAGCGGGTCGCCCGGCCAGTCGGCGCAGAGCTCTTCCACCAGCGGCGCAACCGGGGTCGCGGCGGGGATCACCAGCTGAAGCTCGGGGCGCGCGGCATGCACACGCTCCGCCACCTCGCGGAACACCGGGCCCAGCCGGCTGATCTCTGAGCGGCGCGAGCCCGGGAGCACCAGCGCCATGGGCGCGTCGCCGATGCCGTGGCGGGCGCGGAAGGCGGCCTGCTCGTCGGGCGACGCCTGCGGCTCGGTCACCACCGGGTGGCCGACGAAATCGCAGCGCATCCCGACGGCTTCCATGTAGGGCGGCTCGAAGGGCAGCAGCGCCAGCACCTGGTCGACGTGGGCGGCCATCTTGGCGGCGCGGCCCGGGCGCCAGGCCCAGACCGTGGGCGCCACGTAATGCACCACGCGGATATCGGAGGCCGCCTTGACCTGCTTGGCCACGCGCAGCGAAAACTCGGGCAGGTCGACCGTCACCAGCGCATCGGGACGGGCGGCAACCACCGCCTCGGAGGTCTCGCGGATGCGCGCCTTCAGCGCCCCGTACTGGCGCAGGATCTCGGTGATGCCCATGACCGAGATCTCGTCCATGGGAAACAGGCTCTCGAGCCCCTCCGCGATCATGCGTTCGCCGCCGATGCCGGTGAAGCGGACGTCGGGCACGCGCCGGCGCAGGCCCTGCATCAGCGCCGCCCCCAGCTTGTCGCCCGAAGGCTCACCCGCGGTGATGAAGATGTGCATCAGGGGCGCTCCCGGACCCAGAGGAAGAGCCCGGCCTCGTCGAGCAGCGACAGCACCTCGTCGCGGTCCAGAACCATGACGCCGCCCGCCGAGACGACGATGCCCGCGAGCCCGGCGCGAATGGCGCCGCGGGCGGTGCGGGGCCCGATCACCGGCAGGTCGACGCGGGTGTCCTGCCCGGGCTTCTCGGCCTTGTAGAGCACCCCGCCCTCGGCGCCGGTGAGGGCGTC
>NZ_JAATOS010000634.1:0-1973 GCF_011806505.1 Salipiger sp. HF18
CACCTCGCCCCGTTCAACCCGGCGCACCTGAACGACACCGGCTTCGAGGCGCTGGCCCTGACGCTCCGCCAGCAACTCCGCTTCTCGGGAGCGCTGCGCATCGACCACATCCTCGGCTTCGAGCGCGCCTACTGGGTGCCCGACGGCGACCTGCCCGGCGCCTACGTGACCATGCCGCGCGACGCCATGCTGGCCATCGCCCGGATGGAGGCCGCCCGCGCCGGCGCGGTGATCGTGGGCGAGGATCTCGGCGTTATCCCCGACGGGCTGCAGCACGCGCTCGAGGACAGCGGCATCCTCGGCTGCCGTCTCATGTGCTTCGAGCACGCGGGCGACCCGCCGTGGTACCGCGCACCGCAGGACTACACCGAAGGCGCCATCGCCAGCTTCAGCTCGCACGACCTGCCGACCTGGCGCGGCTGGCGCTCGGGGCGCGAAATCTCTCTGCGCCGCGACATGGGCATCACCCCGCCCGAGCATGTCGAAGGCATGATGTCCTGGCGCGGCCGCGAGGTCGAAGGCTTCGACGGCGCCACCGGACCCTACCGCGACGGCTATGCGCCCGAGACGCCCGAGGCCATGGCCTCGCTGCTTGCGCAGACCGCATCGCGCATGGTGGCGTTACAGATCGAGGATATGCTGGGGCTCGACAACCAGCCGAACATGCCGGGAACGGTGTGGCAATACCCCAACTGGCGTCAGCGCCTTCCCACCGGCGTGGCAGAGATTTCCGCCTCGCCCGCGCTTGCAAACTGCGCCCGGATCATGAAACGTGCCGGGCGATAGGAGACGGAATTCATGACCACCATTCGCACCATCCCCACCGAACCGATCGACGGACAGAAACCCGGCACGTCGGGACTTCGCAAGAAGACCACGGTCTTCCAGACCCACCACTATCTCGAGAATTTCATTCAGAGCATCTGGAACGGGATCGGCGGCGTCGAGGGCAAGACGCTGGTGCTGGGCGGCGACGGGCGCCACTTCAACAGCCAGGCGGCGCAGGTGGTCATGCGCATGGCAGCGGCGAGCGGCGCGAAGAAGATCATCGTCGGCAAGCGCGCGCTGTTGTCGACGCCGGCCGCCTCCAACCTGATCCGCAAGCGCGGTGGCGACGGCGGCATCATCCTGTCGGCCAGCCACAATCCCGGCGGCCCCAACGGCGACTTCGGCGTGAAATACAACACCGGCAACGGCGGCCCCGCCGCCGAGGGCGTGACGGGCAAGATCTTCGATGCGACCAAGGAAATCGCCGAGTTCAAGGTCACCGAAAGCCATGACGTGGGCCTGCGCATGCTCGACACGGTGACGCTTGGCGACATGGAAATCGAGATCGTCGACCCGGTGGACGACTACGCCGACCTGATGGCGCAGCTCTTCGATTTCGACGCGATCCGGGCACTGTTCCGCTCGGGCTTCCGCATGCGCTTCGACGCCATGCACGCGGTCACCGGCCCCTATGCAACCCGCATCCTGCAGGAGATCCTCGGCGCGCCGCCGGGCACCGTGATCAACTCGATCCCGCTGCCCGATTTCGGCGAAGGCCACCCGGACCCGAACCCGACCTGGGCCAAGACCCTCTGGGACGAAATGATGCGCGCCGACGGCCCCGACTTCGGCGCGGCCTCCGACGGTGACGGCGACCGCAACATGGTGGTGGGCCGCCAGTGCTATGTCTCGCCCTCGGACAGTCTCGCAGTGCTCGCCGCCAACGCAACGCTGGTGCCGGGCTACAGGGACGGGCTCAAGGGCGTCGCGCGCTCGATGCCGACCAGCCAGGCGGTGGACCGCGTGGCCGAGAAGCTGGGCATCGACTGCTACGAGACCCCAACCGGCTGGAAGTTCTTCGGCAACCTGCTGGACGCCGGCCGCGCCACGCTCTGCGGCGAGGAAAGCTTCGGCACCGGCTCGGACCACGTGCGCGAGAAGGACGGCCTCTGGGCGGTGCTGTTCTGGCTCAACATCCTCGCCGG
>NZ_JAATOS010000635.1:0-1968 GCF_011806505.1 Salipiger sp. HF18
CGGTCTGGGTCGCGGACAGCGCGCCGCTGTCGAGCTCGTGCACCTCGTAACCCGCGCCCTCGACCAGCGGGATGAAATCCTCGGCGGTGAGCCCGTTGTCGGCATCGATGGCGACGCGCTTCATGGTCAGGTTGACGCGGGCCGAGCGCACCCCCGGCGCCGCGTTCAGGACCTCTTCGACCGTGCGGATGCAGTTGGCGCAGTGGATGGTCGGCAGCGACAGCATCACGTGGGCGTTCTGCGGCTCGGCGCCTGCGGCGAGGGCCTCGGCGGCGGGGGCGGCGGAGCAGGCGGGGCAGGCCGAGACCTGCGGGCGCATCGCGGCGGTCATGAGGTCATTCCCCGACGTAGAGTTCCAGGCGCTGTTCGAAGGCGGTGCCGTCCTGTGCCTGTGCGGTCAGCCAGATGTTCCAGTAGCCCGGCGCCAGCGCGTCCTCGGCCACGAAGGCGCGGCCGTCGAAGCGGAAGTCGGGGGTATGGTCATCACGCTCGGTGGTGGTGCGGCCGACCTTGGCCTCGAGATGCTCGGGCTGGACGGGGTAGCCCTTGGCGTCGGTGATGGCGAGCTCAAGCAGGCCGTCGTCGTGGCTGGTCTCGACGGTCCAGCCAAGCGCCTCCTGCGCCTCGCGGCGGACGTCGAAGGTCTGGCGGGAAGGTCTTCACCGCGTTCCACGCCAGCGCGACGTTGACCCCGATGATGATGCCGAAGGCACCGACGAAGATGGCCAGAACGTGCCAGCCGGTGAGCTTGAATTGATTGGTCATCCGTCAGTTGTCCCGTCCGTTGAAGACCGTTTCCTTCTCGGCCACGTGGCCGGTGGTGGTGTCCTCGAGCCGCAGCACGAACTCCGTGCGCTCGGCCTGTGCCTCGGGCGTGCCGCCCGGGGCGGTCACGTAGACACGCTGAAGATACGTCTCGTTGGCGGGCACGTCGACCACCAGATCGTCTTCTCCCTCGAGCGTGATGACGAGGTTGGCGTTGTCCTCGACCGCAAGCGCATAGGGGCGGTCCTCGCCGTGCTTGTTGCGCAGGCGCACGTCGTAGGTGTTGCGGATCGAGCCGTCGGACAGGACCACGAAGGTCGGGTTGCGCACCGGGGCCACGGTCATCTCGACGTCGGGACGCAGCAGCAGGGCGAAGACCAGGCCGACGCCCACCAGCGACCAGAGCGCGGTATAGAGGATGACCCGGGGCCGGAACACGTGCTTCCACACGGCGCGGGGCTGTGCGCCGGCGCGTTCGCGGGTCTCGTCCGAGAGCGCGAGGTAGTCGATCAGGCCGCGCGGCTTGCCGATCTTCTCCATGACGTCGTCGCAGGCGTCGATGCAGAGCGCGCAGGTGATGCAGGCCAGCTGCTGGCCGTCGCGGATGTCGATGCCCATGGGGCAGACGTTGACGCAGGCGTGGCAGTCGATGCAGTCGCCGAGCGCCGAGGTCAGCTCGGCCGGGCGGGCGCCGGTGATCCGCGCGAGCCAGTTGAGGCTGTCGGTGCAGCTCAGCATGACGCCCATCTGATACCAGGTCGCAGGGACCGCGTGGCAGAAGCTGTGCAGCGCGCTTTCGGGCGCCGGACGATAGCCGTCGCGGGCGGCCAGCAGCACGCCCGAGGTGCCGAGCGAGACGAAGCCCTGTCCCTCGGACAGCACGCCGGTGCCGCAGGCGGCGGCGGCGTTGTCCCCAGCCCCGCCAGCCACCGCCGCACCTGGCCCCACACCCCAGCGCCGGGCCAGATCCTCTCGCAGCGCGCCCGCCTTGTCGCTGCCTTCGACGAGGCGGGGCATCTGGTCGCGCCGCATGCCGCCGGCGTCGAGCAGCGCGTCGGACCAGTCCCGCGCGCCGGTGTCGAGCCAGCTGGTGCCGGCGCTGTCGGACATGTCCGCCACGTGTTCGCCGGTCAGGTAGAAGTTGAGATAGGCCGCGGGCAGCAGCACCTTGGCCACTCGGGCAAAGGCCTCGGGCTCGTGGCT
>NZ_JAATOS010000636.1:0-1961 GCF_011806505.1 Salipiger sp. HF18
CGCTGGCAGAGTTCCTCGACGAGGGCGTCGACCCGGCGCAGCTCGAGCGGATCAAGTTCCGCCTGCGCGCCGAGCGCATCTACCAGCGCGACGACGTGGGCTCGCTGGCGCGGCGCTACGGCAATGCCCTGACCACCGGGCTCACCATCGAGGACGTGCGCGCATGGCCCGAGGTGCTGCAATCCATCACCGCGGACGAGATCGTCGAGGCCGCGCGCAAGGTCTTTGACCGCAAGCAGTCGGTCACCGGCTACCTGATGCCCGTGGACGGGTCCGCTCCGGCCGGGGAGATCAGCCAATGAAACCTATTCTCGCATTTGTCTTCAGCCTCTTCCTCGCCACGCCGGTGCTGGCCGAGATCGACATCCAGCAGGTCGAGACGCCGCTCGGCTTCAAGGCCTGGCTGGTCGAGGAACCCTCGATCCCCTTCACCTCGCTGCAGATCCGCTTCCGCGGCGGCACGTCGCTCGACGCGCCCGGCAAGCGCGGCGCCACCAACCTCATGGTCGGGCTGCTCGAGGAAGGCGCGGGCGAGCTCGACGCCCGCGGCTTTGCCGAGGCGCGCGAGCAGCTCGCCGCCAGCTTCGACTACGATGCCAGCGCCGATGCGGTTTCGGTCTCGGCCCGCTTCCTGTCCGAGAACCGCGACGCGGCGGTCGAGCTGCTGCGCGAGAGCCTCGTGAACCCGCGCTTCGATCAGGACGCCATCGACCGGGTGCGCGAACAGGTGCTCTCGGGCATCCGCAGCGACGCCATGGACCCCGACGCCATCGCCAGCGCCACCTTCGACGCCATGGTCTTCGGCGACCACCCCTACGGCTCGGATCCGCAGGGCACCGAGCAGAGCGTCACCGCGCTCGGCCGAGACGACATGATCGCCGCCCATGACGCCACCATGACCCGCGACCGGGTCTACATCGCCGCCGCGGGCGACATCACCCCCGAGGAGCTTTCCGCGCTGATCGACAGGCTGCTGGGCGACCTGCCCGAGACCGGCTCCGCCCTGCCCCCGGACGTGGCCGCCGAGACCACCGCCGGCACCACCGTCGTGCCCTTCGACACGCCGCAGTCGGTGGCGGTCTTCGGGCACGAGGGGCTGGCCATCGACGATCCCGACTTCTTCGCCGCCTACGTGATGAACACCATCCTCGGCGGCGGCAGCTTCGAGTCCCGGCTGATGAACGAGGTGCGCGAGAAGCGCGGGCTCACCTACGGCGTCTATTCCTATCTCGCCGGCATGGACCATGCCGAGCTGCTGATGGGCCGCGTCGCCTCGGCCAACGACCGCATCGCCGAGGCGATCTCGGTGATCCGCGACGAATGGGCGAAGATGGCATCCGAGGGCGTGACCGAGCAGGAACTCGAGCAGACCAAGACCTACCTCACCGGCGCCTACCCGCTGCGCTTCGACGGCAACGGCACCATCGCGCGTATCCTCGTGGGGATGCAGATGGACGGACTTCCCGCCGACTACATCGCCAGCCGCAACGACCGCATCGAGGCGGTGACACAGGACGACGTGAAGCGGGTCGCGGCACGGGTCCTGCGCCCGGACGCGCTGCGCTTCGTGGTGGTGGGCCAGCCCGAGGGGCTGGAGGAGCCGCAGGTCCAGTAACCGCTGCCGCAGGGCATCGCGGGGATCACGGGGGCCGGGGCGAAAGCTCCGGCCTCTGGCGTTTCAGGCACCTGATTTCGTCTGCGTTTCAGGCACTTGGTTTCCGTCGATGCCCGCCCCGGCGGCGACCCGCGCGGGCTCACCTACCTTGTCACAACCGTCTTTCCCCCGCGCGAGACCGGCATCGCGTGGATGCGGGCGCCGGCGGAATGGCACGGCGAGCTTGGCTGGATCCTCGCGCCGCTGGTGCTGGGCCACATCGCCACGGCCGTGGGCTGGCACCTTCTCGTCAGGCGCGACGGCGTGCTGAGCCGGAGGACGGGCTGAGCCCTTTCCATCCCGGATC
>NZ_JAATOS010000637.1:0-1956 GCF_011806505.1 Salipiger sp. HF18
CCTTCGAGCGCACGCTCGAGCCGTTCCGCGGGTTCATGGCCACGCGGATCGACCCGGACACCTTCGCCAACATTGCGGACCTGCGTCCCGATGCGCGCGGCACCGAGCTCGATCCCGGCGCACCGCTGTCATTGCTGGTGCCAAGCTTCATGCTCTCCGAGATCGCCCGCGCCTTCCAGGTCGGCTTCCTGATCTTCCTGCCGTTCCTGATCATCGACCTCGTGGTCGCGGCGGTGCTGATGTCGATGGGCATGATGATGGTGCCGCCCGCCATCGTGTCGCTGCCCTTCAAGCTGGCCTTCTTCGTCATCGCCGACGGCTGGTCGCTGCTCGCCGGGTCACTGGTGCGAAGTTATTTCTGAAGGAAGACGGAAGACGGAAGACGGAAGACGGGTGCGATGCGTGTGGCGCGTGGTCCAATGACGTCATGACGTCGAAAGTTGCGGTCCCGCCGAGCCATTGCGCCAAGGCTCATGACATCATGTGCTGAAGGCCAATATGCGCACTCGAGGCACGCAAGGCGCGCGACGCCATCATGCCCAGACCGGAAGCCCCCCGCTCAATATTCCGGATCTTCGGGGACGTCCGCGTGCAGGTGGCGCTCGCCGCGGGCGCGGGCGAGCGCGATCTGCTTCTGGCGCTCGCGGAAGCGGGCCTTGTCCTCGTCCGAGGTCTCGTCGATGCAGAGATGGCAGGACACGCCCTGCTCGAACTCGGGGCGCTCGCGGTCCTGCGGCAGGATCGGCCGGCGGCAGGCGTGGCACAGCTGGTGCGGTCCCTCGCGCAGGCCGTGTCCGACCGACACGCGGCCGTCGAAGACGAAGCATTCGCCCTGCCACGAGCTGTCGTTGGCGGGCACGTCCTCGAGGTACTTCAGGATCCCGCCCTTGAGGTGGTAGACCTCTTCGACGCCCTGCCCGAGCAGGTAGTTGGTCGATTTCTCGCAGCGGATCCCACCGGTGCAGAACATCGCGATGCGCTTGTTGTGGAAGCGCTCCTTGTTGGCTTCCCACCACGCGGGAAACTCGCGGAAGCTCGCGGTGTGCGGGTCGATGGCGCCCTCGAAGGTGCCGATGGCGATCTCGTAGTCGTTGCGGGTGTCGATGACCGCCACGTCCGGCGCGCGGATCAGGTCGTTCCAGTCCGCGGGCTCGACGTAATGCCCCACGCGCGCAAGCGGGTCGACGTCGGGCTGGCCCATGGTCACGATCTCGCGCTTCAGCCGCACCTTCATGCGGGCGAAGGGGCGCTCCTCGGCGGTCGAGAGCTTCCACTCGATGTCGGCGCAGCCGGGCAGGGCGCGGACATGGGCGAGCACCGCGTCGATGCCCTCACGCGGGCCGGCGACGGTGCCGTTGATGCCCTCGCGCGCCAGCAGCAGCGTGCCGGTGACGGCGTGGTCGCGGCACAGATCGAGCAGCGGTTGCCGCAGGGAGTACGGATCGTCGAACCGGGTGAAATGATAGAGCGCGCAGACGGTGAACATGGCGCGACAGATAGGCCCGCGACGCGACCCCACGCAAGCGGTCAGGACGCCGCGGTCCCGAAAATTCCGCCGCATGCCGCGCATATTCGTGGCGAAATCTGCGCAAATCTCTGGAGAATAGGGTTTTTCGCTTTGCTGATCAGGCCCCGGCTCCTAGGGTCGTGCCAATATCCGGCGGATCCCGCGTCAGAGACGGGGCCGGGAACACAAGCGAGGGACAGGCGCATGGGCTTTCTCGACACGATCTTCAACGCGATCAACGATCTGACATGGGGGTGGGCGCTGGTGCCCTTCCTCGTCGTGCTCGGGGTGTTCTTCACCGTGGCGAGCGACTTCGTGCAGTTCCGCTTCTTCAAGCGCATGTTCAATGTCCTGCGGGCGGGCAGCGAGACCGACGACCCGTCAAAGATCAGCGCCCGCGAGGCGCTTTTCGTGTCGGTCGGCGGCCGCGTCGGCGGCGGCAACATCGC
>NZ_JAATOS010000638.1:0-1955 GCF_011806505.1 Salipiger sp. HF18
GGGGCTCGGGCGCAAGACCGCGTGGCTGGCGCTGCGCGACGGCGAGGTGCTGGCGGCACGGGAGAGTGACGTGCCGCTGGCGGTTGGTTCGGCCTTCAAGATCGGCGTGCTCTCGGTGCTGGCCGAGGACATCGCCGCCGGGCGGCGCGACTGGGCCGATGTGGTGCGGCTGGCGCCCCGGCACCGCTCGCTGCCCACCGGGCGCATGCAGGACTTTCCCGAAGGCGCGCCCGTCACCCTGCACAGCGCCGCGCTGGCGATGATCGCCGAGAGCGACAACACCGCCACCGACCTGCTGATCGACACGCTGGGCGCGGCGCGGGTGGCGGCGCGGCTGGAGATCGCGCCGGAGGACTTTCTTTCCACCCGCTCCTTCTTCGGGCTGAAGGCCGATGCCGCGCTGCGCGAGGCGTGGCTCGCCGCCCCGGTGGCCGAGCGCCCTGCCCTTGCCGCGCGCGCGGCCGAGCAGCTTCCGGCGCCCGCGCGGGTGGGCGGGCCCTTCGTGCCGGGGGTGGAGTGGACGCTGCCGCTTGACCGGCTCTGCGCGCTGGGGGCGCCGCTCGCGGAGCTGCCGCTGATGCAGGTGAACCCGGGCCCGGTGACGCCCGACCCGGCGCTCTGGCAGCGCATCGCCTACAAGGGCGGCTCCGAGCCGGGCGTGCTCAACTTCACGGCGCTGATGCGCGATGTGCGCGGGCGGGACTGGTGCGTGGCGCTGACCGTCAACGACGGGGCCGAGATTCCCCTGCCCGAAGCGGTGGCCGATTTCGGCGCCTTCCTGCGTGCGCTCACAGCATTGCCATGAGCCATGGGTTTCCAAGCCGCGCCGTTGCAGGTAGAGCGGGGCGGAGGCAGGACAGGACAGGGACAGAACCATGCGGACAGTGGCCTGGGTGGCGCTGGTCACCTTTCTGATCGACCAGGCCAGCAAGTGGCTGGTGGTGCACGTGATGGAGCTTGACCGCAAGCTCGCCATCGACGTGTGGCCGCCGTTCCTGAACTTCCGCATGGCGTGGAACAACGGCATCAACTTCGGCCTCTTCGGCGGCGGCGACAACACCCGCTGGGTGCTGATCTCGGTGGCGCTCGGCATCGTGCTCTTCGTGCTGCTCTGGCTGCGCCGCGATCCGCCGGGGCCGGCGGCGCTGGTGGCGGGCGGGCTGCTCGTCGGAGGCGCGCTCGGCAACGTGGTCGACCGGCTGCTTTATGGCGCCGTGGCGGACTTTCTCAACATGTCCTGCTGCGGTCTCGATAACCCCTTCGCCTTCAACGTCGCCGATATCGCGATCTTTGCCGGCGCCGTGGGTCTGGTGCTGTTGCCAGGCCGGCAAACCGGCGCGAAAGCGGGGAAAAAGGGCTCGTGACGCCGCGCGGTTCATGGGTTAAAGCAGGAACGAGCAAGAACCGGAGAATGGCAATGAAGCTGTCGCACTGTGTGCTGATGATGGGGCTGATCGGGCTGGCGGGCTGTTCTTCGGTCGGGCGCGACGTCGGGCTGCACCGTCTGAAGACCAACAGCGGCACGCCCAACGAATTCGCCATCGTTCCCAACAAGCCCCTGCAGCAGCCCGAGAGCTACAACGCCCTGCCGTCGCCCACGCCGGGCAGCGCCAACCGCACCGACCAGACGCCGAAGGCCGACGCGGTCGCGGCCCTTGGCGGCAACCCCGCGCGGGTCAACGCCGGCGGCACCCCCTCGGGCGGCGACGCGGCGCTGGTCAACCGCGCCACCCGCTACGGCACCGAGCCCGGCATCCGCACCCGGCTGGCCTCGGACGATCTCGAGTACCGCAAGCGCAAGTCGCTGTTCTCGTTCAAGCTCTTCCCCGAGGACGAGTACAACAAGGCCTACGAGGAGCAATCGCTCGACAGCCGCTCCGCGCTTGACGCCTACCGCCGCGCCGGCGCGCAGACGCCCTCGGCACCGCCGGAAGGCTGGGAAGAGTAACGCCTCC
>NZ_JAATOS010000639.1:0-1952 GCF_011806505.1 Salipiger sp. HF18
CCACGGCGACCATGGTGAAGTAGCACGAGTTGGTGTGGCGCCGGGTGCCCTTGCGGATGTCCTCGGCCTCGACCCGGATGCCGATCTCCATCGAGGTGCGGCCGACGTGGTTCACCGCGGCCCGGAAGCTCACCAGCTCGCCCACGTTGATCGGCTGCTTGAAGGTCACCTGGTCGACCGAGAGCGTGACCGCATAGCGGCCCGAGAAGCGCGAGGCGCAGGAAAAGGCCACGCGGTCGAGAAGGTTCAGCAGCGCGCCGCCGTGCACCTTGCCGCTGAAATTTGCCATGTCGGGGGTCATCAGCACGGTCATTTCCAGCTGGCGGGGGTCCATCGCTTGCTCCTTCTTGGTGGCGTTGGGTGCGCATCCGGCGCGGTTTCGGTCATACACCATGCAATCCCCGTAGCGCGCAAGTCCGCGTCAGCGCAGCGGTGCAGCGCCTTCGAGACAGAAGCCCTGATGCCGCACCGTGACGATCTCGAAGCCGAACTCGGAGGCAGGTTTGAGCTTTTTGCGGAGGTAGCCGATGTAGACGTCGACCACGTTCTCCGAGCTGGATTCGCCGGCCCAGAGCGCGTCGAAGATGGTGCCGCGGGGCAGGGGCGTGCCGGCGTGCTCGGCCAGCAACGCCAGAAGCGAGAACTCGCGGTCGGTGAGATGCACGTGGCGGCTGCCGGCGCGGAGGCTCTTGTCCGCGGCCGACAGGCGGGCGGGCGCAGGACGAGTTGCGGCGGCGCGGCGCTCCTGCACCCGGAGCCGTGCGGCGAGTTCCTCGAACGAGAAGGGCTTGACCATGTAGTCGTCGGCCCCGGCTTCGAGCCCGGCGGCGCGGTGGTCGACGTCCGAGAGCGCCGAGAGCATGACGATGGGCAGCTGCGCGCCCTGTGCGCGGGCGGTGCGCACCAGCTCGACGCCGCTGTCGGCGCCCAGCATCACGTCGACGACGGCGGCGGAGAAACCCGCGCCGGTGAGGTCGGGCAGGGCGGTGTCGGCGCGGTTGCGGGTCTCGACCGCGAAGCCGTGCAGCGCCAGCCCGCGCGCGAGGGCGGAGCAGATCTCTGGGTCGTCGTCCACGACGAGCAGGCGGGTCGGTTCGGTCATGGCGGCAGGTTAGCCCGTCGCGAGCGGCATGCGAACCGAGATCTTGGTTCCGGATGCGGTGCCTTCGGCCCGATCGTGGGTGACGGGACTTTCGACGGCGATGCTGCCGCCCTGTTCCTCGATCACCCAGCGCGCCAGTGCGAGGCCGAGACCGAAGCCCTGCGCGCTGCCGGTCTGGCCTTGGGCGAAGCGCTCGAAGATCCGCGCCTGATCGGCGGCGGGGATGCCGGGGCCGTTGTCGATGACGGCGATCACGCCCATGCCTTCGGCCTCGGTCAGCTCCAGCCGCAGGGCGCCGCCCTGCCGGGCGTGACGGATGGCGTTGCGGATCAGGCCCACGACCACTTGCCGCAGCCAGTTCCGGTCCGCGCGCACCCGGGTTCTGCCGGGCTCGGGCGCGGTGAGCGTCATCCCCGCGTTCGAGAGCTCGGCGGCGGTCTCGGCGATGGCATCCGCCAGAATCTCGCCAAGATCCAGCGGCACCGGCTCGAGCGCCAGCTGCCCGGTCTCGGACCGTGCCACGCGCAGCAGGTCGTCGATGCGCCGGTTGAGGCGGCGGGCGCGGGCCTCGATGACCTCGAAGGCGGGGGCGGGCTCGGCGCCCTGCCGGCCGAGCTGCGCCTCCATCAGGATTACGGTCAGAGGCGTGCGCAACTCGTGGCTGATGTCGGCGAAGAAGCGGCGGCGGTCTTCGTCGGTGCGTTCCAGCCGTTGGTTGGCGAAGCGCAGCGCCTCGGTGCGCTGGTCGATGATCTCGCCCAGCCTGGCGCGGTCCTCGGCCACGGCGGCGGCGCGGGCGGCGAGCGCGCGGGCCATGCGGTTGGTCTCGGTGGTGAGCTGACCGATCTCG
>NZ_JAATOS010000640.1:0-1950 GCF_011806505.1 Salipiger sp. HF18
AGATCTGCCCGCGCAGCTTCTCCGTGCTGGCGCGCACCGGCATGCGGCTGAACCAGATCCGCTTCCGTCGCGGCCAGTCGGTGCTGAGCGACGAGGCGCTCGCAGCGTTGCACGCCACCGAAACGCTTGTGACCGGCGGTCCCGCGGTGATTGGCCAAGGGCTCGGCTTCTCGGTCGACCTTCGGCCCGGGCATGGGCGGCTCGTGGGCTGGCGCGCCAAGCCGCACACCGGGGTGATTGATCTCGACCTGATCGGGCACTACGACGCCAAGGATTTCTGGGATCCGCTCCACAGCGACCGCGGGCAACTGATCCTCGACCCCGACGCCTTTTACATCCTCGTGAGCCGCGAGGCGGTGCATATCCCGCCCGCCTATGCCGCCGAGATGGCGCCCTACATTGCGATGGTGGGCGAATTCCGGGTGCACTACGCGGGCTTCTTCGATCCGGGCTTCGGCCACGCAGGCGCCGGGGGCACCGGCTCGCGCGGAGTGCTCGAGGTGCGCTGCCACGAGGCGCCCTTTGTGCTGGAGCACGGGCAGGTGGTCGGCCGCTTGGTCTACGAGCGCATGGACGAGCTGCCGCAGCAGCTTTACGGTGCGGGCATCGCGTCGAACTACCAGGGCCAGGGGCTAAAGCTTTCGAAGCACTTCCGGACCTGAGGCGGGCGGTGGAGCCGGGCCTGGTGCGTCCGGACTCGGAGTCGAGTAACGTTGGATTCGGCCTCCTGACAGAAATGGCTCAGACCGGAAACGCTCCGAGACTGCGGCCCACCGGTTGCTCTGATCCGGTTGCTCTGATCGCCAACGGCTGAGCGGGCGCCCGCTCATGGATCGCGTCCCGGCCACCCGGCCCTAAGATACAAATGGCGCGTGGGGGTCAGGACATCGCCGGTGTCCTGCATCGCGACGCCCAACTGGCGCACCGCCACTCTGACCTCATGCACCACTGTGCCGTTGAGGTGCGTCGCCAAGTCAATCGCGTGGATCACCACACCGCGACCGTCCGCTGTCCAGATCCCAACCTCACGCCACCAGCGACAGCACCACCCGGTTGCAGCCGGCGCGCTCGGCCTCCAGCAGAGCGGAGCGGGCCCGTAGTGCGGCCGGCTCCAGCGTGACGTCTCCGCGCCGTGCGCAGGCGGCACCGGCGGAGATCGAAACCTCGGAGAGGTCGCCCCCCAGATCCCCCGTTGCGCCGGCCTTCTGCCGCAGCCGCTCGGCCCGGTCCTTGAGCGTCTCAGGCGTGAGCGCGTAGGAGAGCAGCAGGAAGCGGCCATCGTCCCAGCGGATCAGCAACTCCTCGGAGCCCGAGTCCAGGTAGAGCGCGCCGCTGATACGGCGCAGCAGGCGCTCGGCGGTCTCGGTCCCTTTCCGGGCCACCAGATCCTCCCAATGGTCGACGCCGATCATGATCATCGCGACCGAGGCCGTGGGGCCATAGCACTGCATGTAGAGCGCTCCCATTTCCCGACCGTAGAGCCGCGTGAGCCCGTCGCGGTGCAGCGCCTCGACGAGGAAGCGGTTGCGGGTCTTGCGGCGCAACCGGTGCTGTTCGGCCTTCATCGCGAGATAGAGCACCATGATGAAGACGAAGATCGACGAGATCACCAGCAGCACGAACATGCTGAGCGTGTAGAAGGCGGGCGGGACCAGTTTCAGCACCAGCGCCTCTCCCGCGAGCCAGCCGCACCATGCAGCGAGTGTCAGGCGCGAGGCCTGCCCGACCTGCGAGCCGCTGATCAACGCCCGCATCATCGGGCGCCTCGCGAAGCGCGCGGAGCAGGCGGTGCCAAGCGCAAGGAACATCAGGCAGGTCGGCAGGGACATGGCGCCGAACAGCGCCGGCTGCGCGAAGAGATAACCCATGAGCGCTGTGAACGGCAGCATCATCGACAGGAGCGACAGCACGAAGGGCGCATGACGCAGGCGGCCGAAGGTCATCTGACCG
>NZ_JAATOS010000641.1:0-1940 GCF_011806505.1 Salipiger sp. HF18
GAGACGGTGGACGGCATCGAGCTGCCGAGCTTCCGCGGCGACATCATCAACGAGCTGGCCTTCACGCCCGAGGCGCGCAAGCCCAACCCGCAGAAGATGCTGCAGGCCTACACGCAGGCGGCTGCCACGCTGAACCTGATCCGCGCGTTCTCGACCGGCGGCTATGCCGACGTACATCAGGTGCACCAGTGGACGCTGGGCTTCACCGAGGGCGAGAAGGCCGCGCGCTACCGCGACATGGCCAACCGCATCTCGGACACGCTGGACTTCATCAAGGCGGCGGGCGTCGACAGCAACACCTCGGCGTCGCTGCACCAGGTGCACTTCTACACCAGCCATGAATCTCTGCTGCTCGAGTACGAAGAGGCGCTGACCCGTATCGACTCGACCTCGGGCAAGTGGATCGCGGGCTCGGGCCACATGATCTGGATCGGCGACCGCACCCGTCAGCCCGACGGCGCGCACGTGGAGTTCGCCCGCGGCGTGATGAACCCGATCGGTCTGAAGTGCGGCCCCTCGATGACCTCCGAGGACCTCAAGGTGCTGATGGCCAAGCTGAACCCGCTGAACGATCCGGGCCGGCTGACGCTGATCACCCGCTTCGGCGCGGGCAAGGCCGCCGACCACCTGCCGCGTCTCATCGAGACCGTGCGTTCGGAAGGCGCCAACGTGCTCTGGGTCTGCGATCCGATGCACGGCAACACCATCAAGTCGGCGAGCGGCTACAAGACCCGTCCCTTCGACTCGGTGCTGAGCGAAGTGCGCGAGTTCTTCGCCGTGCACCGCGAGCAGGGCACCATCCCGGGCGGCGTGCATTTCGAGATGACCGGCCAGGACGTGACCGAATGCACCGGCGGCGTCTTCGCGGTCTCGGAAGAGAACCTGAGCGACCGCTACCACACCGCCTGCGACCCGCGTCTCAACGCCTCGCAGTCGCTGGAGCTGGCCTTCCTCGTGGCCGAGGAACTGACCGCGCTGCGCGGCGGTGCCCAGCCGCAGGTCGCCGCCCACGGCTGAGCGCTCTCAGGCCTTCACGACAGACTGCAGCGGCCGTCCCTCCGGGGGCGGCCGTTTCGCTTTGGGCCGGTCCTGACGCAGCCGTGACCGTGGGGCAGGGCGATTGTGCGTCTCGGCGGGAACCCGGAGGCTCGCCCGCGCGTAGACGTTCGAAGCCGGCGTCAAGGAGAAGCCGGCGTCAAGGAGGAGATCACCCGCATGGGCCGCATTCGAATGATGACGAAGATGGGCGTGGCCGTGATGGCGGGTGCCATGGCCACGCAGGCCGCTGCCGCCACCGAGCTCTTCCAGCGGCTCTCTCCCGAGGCCCGCGACCTTGCCGGGATGCGCTGGGAAAAGCGTCCGGTGCTGATCTTCGCGAGCTCGGGCGAGGATCCCGACTATCGCCGCCAGATGACTCTGCTGCAGCAATCCTCGCAGGCGCTGGCCGAGCGGGACATCGTGGTCCTGAGCGATCTCGAACCGCGATCCCCCTCGCCGCTGCGGCAGGGGTTCCAGCCCGGCGGCTTCAAGCTGGTGCTGGTCGGCAAGGACGGTGGCGTGAAGCTCGAACAGGACAGTGTGCTGTCGCCGGAAGAGCTGTTCGCGGTGATCGACCGGATGCCGATGCGGATGCGCGAAGCCGCAGAGTGAAGATGTGACCACGCGGACGACCTTCTGTCAGGGGTCGCAACGCAGGCGGGCCGCCCGATTTGCGGCCCGTTCTTTTGTCTGCGCGAGGGTGCGGGGGTCAGGCCGCTTCGACCGACCCGCCCGTTCCGTCGCCAAAGTTCTTCGGCGACAGCATCGCCAGCTGATCCTTGGCCCAGTGATGGGTGTCGCGCTTGGCGACCGCGGCGCGCAGCAGTTCCATCCGGGCGCGGCGCTCGTTCTCGGGCATGTCGAGCGCAAGGTCGATGGCGAAATCCATGGCCCGGGTCGAG
>NZ_JAATOS010000064.1:0-15112 GCF_011806505.1 Salipiger sp. HF18
GAAACGAATTAGCGGTAGAGATATGCGATGCCGAGCCGTCGATCTTCGCGCGCACCGCTTTGATCTTCTCGTCGCGGCCCGGTTCCTCGACGGAGCTTTCGATATCCATGACGTCCATCCCTGCAATTTTTTCTTTGCCCGGGAAAATTTAGCCCGAGCGACTCGGGTCCTGTGTGTAGGGAGACATTACTGAGGGGAAAGATATATTCGCTCGGGTGGAATCGCCTGCTCAATCAGCGAGCGCTGTTTTCATTTCGCACGGGTTTAAGGCAGACGCCGCGCGAACTTGCCCTGCATGGGACAAAAACGATTATCGCCCGGCCTCCGCCAACCGGCGCAGTTTGCCGCAACGCAGGCTTAATCAAGCTGAGGCGCAGGGGCATCTCAAGCCCTGAACAATAACATCCGCAATGGGGAACAGAGGACAATGGAACAGGAACTCGCCGCCCTGACGGAACGGCTGGCCGCTCTCGAGAGCGCCTCCGCGATGTCAGGCACGATCAACTCTGAAATCTTTTACTGGTGGTGTACCGCGCTGATGATCGCCATTCACGCAGGCTTCCTGGCCTACGAGATGGGCGCGAGCCGCGTGAAGAACGTGCTGGCCTCGGGGATCAAGAACATCCTCGCCTTCGCCTTCATGGTGCCGACCTTCTACTTCTTCGGCTGGTACATCTACCTGTCGTTCTACAACGGCTTCCTGCCGGCCGAGGACGCCTCGGGCTGGCCGTGGGAAATGTCCATGGGCCCGAACCTCGCGGACAACGCGACGGGCATCTTCTGGGCCGCCTTCACGCTCTTTGCCGCAACCACGGCCTCGATCTTCTCGGGCGCGGTGATCGAGCGCATCCAGACCGCGGGCTTCCTGATCCTCGCCATCCTGCTGGGCTCCGTCGTCTGGATCCTCGGCGGCGCATGGGGCTGGCACCCGACCGGCTGGCTCACCGTCAAGTTCGGCTACCATGACGTGGGCGCCGCCGGCGTCGTACACATGGTCGCGGGCTTCTTCGCGCTCGGCGTGCTGCTGAACCTCGGCCCGCGGGTCGGCAAGTTCAACGCCGACGGTTCCGCCAACGCGATCCTCGCGCACAACATCCCCTTCACCATCACCGGCCTGATGCTGATCATCGTGGGCTTCTTCGGCTTCCTCGGCGGCTGCATCATCTACATGCCCGGTGAGCAGTGGATCAACATCTACGGCCAGCCGACCACGCTGTCCGCCTTTGCCTTCAACACCCTGATGGGCATGGCCGGCGGCATCATCGGCGCCTGGGTCAAGACCCGCGATCCGTTCTGGATGATGTCCGGCGCGCTGATCGGCATCTTCGCCGCGGCCTCAGGCCTCGACGTCTACTACCCGCCGGTGGCCTTCGTGCTCGGCACGTTCGGCGGCTTCGTGGTCCCGATGGTTGCCGTCTGGCTCGAGAAGATGGGCATCGACGACGCCGTGGGCGCTTTCCCGGTGCACGGCATCGGCGGCCTGATCGGCGTGATCTCCTGCGGCATCTTCGCCGCCGGCTACCCCAACGTGGACGGCATGCCGCCGGTCTCCCTCTGGGGCCAGATCGTGGGTGCGGTGACCATGGCGTTGCTGGGCTTCGTGCCGGGCTATGTCGCTTCCTTCGTTCTGAAGGTGCTGGGCCTGCTCCGCGTGCCCGACCACATCCAGGAAAAGGGCCTCGACATCGTCAAGGTGCCGGTTGCCGCCTACCCCGAGAACTTCATTCCCGGCCCGGTGAACACCGCCACCCCCGCCGGCGCCTCAGCGGCTGCGGCCGAGTAAGAAAGGACTTTACGGATGAACACCTCTCCGATCGAAACATGGGAAGGGGCCGAGGCCTACTTCACCTTCGCGGACAAGCCCGCGATCATGATGCTGTTCCTGCTGCTCTCCGTGGCGATCACCTTCGGGACCATCGTCATCGCCGCGCTGCACGAGAAGCACGCCTACAACAATCACTGACGTCCCTTGCTCCGGTGATGAAGGAAGGGGGCGGGCCTTGCGGCTCGCCCCCTTTCACATGGCTCTCCGGTCGTGGCTGCAGCCTGCTGGCCGCAAGCGGTGGGTCGCCTCCCTCGGCAGGCATGCCATCGCCTTCCCCACGGCAGCGCATGCCGTCCGGCCCCGCCGCCCAGCTACTGCCCTGCCAGCGCGAAACTGCGCAGTGCCTCGGCGTCGCGCAGGCCGATGCAGCCGTAACCGAGCTGCACCCATCCCTCGTTCGCGAAGCGCTTGAGCACCGCGTTCGCCGTATGGCGCGAGACATTGGCCATCTCGCTCAGTTCGGCCTGGGTCACGGTGCAGGGCGTCGGGCCGTCGATCTCCGAGCCGGTGTCGCTCTCGAGCAACCGCAGCAGCACCGAGGCCAGCCGCAGGTCGGCCTTGCGGATCAGCAGGTCCGCAATCGTCCGCGTCATCAGCAGCTGGTTGTACTCCGACAGCGACAGGAACTGCCGCTGTCCGTCCGGCACCCGGCGCATCACCCGGTCGATCGCCGGCAGCGACACGGTCAGGATGCGCGACGGCTCCATCGCCTTGAAGGCAAGGTAGCGCGGTATGTCCGCGATCATCGGCCCCTGCCCGAACCACGCCCCCGGACGGAAGATGTGGCCGAGGATGACCCCGGCCCCGTCGCTCGACGCATAGACCCCGAAACTGCCCTCGATCACGCAGTAGATGCCGCCCGGACCGTCGCCGATGTGGTGGGTGTATTCCCCCTCTTCGAAGCGCTGCACGTGGACTTCCTCGCGCAGGGCCTGCCGGAATTCCGGCGTGCGTGTCGCAAGCCAGCCGCTCTCGGCGATGCGCCAGATCCGCTCGGGTCTCGTTTCGTCCTTCATCTCTTTCCGCCGTGTCACAATTCGTTTTAGAATGTCGGATTTTGAACAATTTCGCCCAGAATCTTCACTAGAGGGACACTGGGGCGGATGATCCTTGATCATCGTAACTGGTATCCATGTTTCCCCGTGTCTGCCCCGGGGGCTGCGCGCCGATCCGGAAGGCGTGCAGCCCCATTTACCTCTGCCTGCAACGGGATGGAACCCATCCCTGCCGCTCGCGGCCCTGCCCGATCCTGCACCCTAGGCGATGAAAAGCCGGTCACCCCGCGCGCCGGGCTGATATGCCGCAATGCAGAAACTTCACAGGAATGACCTAGTGACCAAGCTGGAACCGGTCGCACCGGATCACGAATCAGCGGAGGTTTGAGATGTTCTCACTGGAAGGCCGCAAGGCGCTCGTCGTCGGCATCGCGAACGAGCATTCGATCGCCTGGGGCTGCGCCAAGGCGCTGCGGGCGCAGGGGGCCGAGATCGCGGTCACCTATCTCAACGAGAAGGCCGAACCCCATGTCCGCCCGCTCGCCGAGGAGCTCGGCGCCGAGATCGTGCTGCCGCTCGACGTCGGCCGCGAGGGCGCGCTCGAGGCGGTGTTCGACGAGATCGGCAGCCGCTGGGGCCGGCTCGACACGCTGCTGCATTCCATCGCCTTCGCGCCGCGCGACGACCTGCATGGCCGGGTGATCGACTGCTCGGCCGAGGGCTTCAAGATGGCGATGGACGTCTCGGTGCATTCCTTCCTCCGCATGATCCGCCTCGCCGAGCCGCTGATGCACGAGGGCGGCACCTGCCTCACCGTGTCGTTCTTCGGCTCGGTCCGGGTGGTCCGCGACTACAACATGATGGGCCCGGTGAAGGCCGCGCTGGAAAGCGCCGTGCGCTATGCCGCGGCCGAGCTCGGCGACAAGGGCATCTCGGTGCACGCGCTGTCGCCCGGGCCTCTCAAGACCCGCGCCGCCAGCGGTATCAGCCATTTCGACGAGATGCTGAACGCCGCCGCCGGGCGCGCGCCCATGCACGTGCTGGCCTCGATCGAGGACGTGGGCGCCATGGCCGCCTTCCTCGCCTCGGACGAGGCGCGCAACCTCACCGGCGGCGTTCACGACATCGACGGCGGCTATTCCATCACCGCCTGAGCCCGCCGCAAGCGACACCAAAGCAAGAGCCTTCCCATGACCAAGACCCCCGTCGCCCTGACCCTCAATGCCGGATCCTCCTCGCTGAAGTTCGGCCTCTTCGCCATCGAGAGCACGCCTGTCGAAATGGCGGTGGGGCTCATCGAGTCGATCGGCAAGACGCCGCGCCTGAAGGCAAGCTTCGGGCCCGGCATGTCGCCGCTCGCCCGCGACCTGACCCCGGCCGAGGCCGCCGACCACCGCTCGGCGCTGGCGACGGCGCTCTCGGTACTGCGGGCGCATTTCCCCGACGCCAGGGCCAGCGCCGTCGGGCACCGGGTCGTGCACGGCGGCCCGAGCTACGACCGGCCGATGGTGCTCACCCCCGAGGTCATGGCCGAGCTGCAGCGGCTGTCGCCCTTCGCGCCGATCCACCAGCCGCACAATCTCGCGGGGATCGCGGCCGCGATGGAGGCCTTTCCCGACGCGCTGCAGGTGGCCTGTTTCGACACCGCCTTCCACCGCACCCATCCCAAGGTGAACGACGTCTTCGCCCTGCCCCGCGAGTATTACGACAAGGGCGTGCGCCGCTACGGCTTCCACGGGCTCAGCTACGACTACATCTCGGGCGAACTGAAGCGCATCGCGCCGCTGATCCACGACGGCCGGGTGATCGTCGCCCACCTCGGCAACGGCGCCTCGATGTGCGGCATGATCGGCGGGCGCTCGGTGGCCTCGACCATGGGCTTCACCGCGCTCGACGGGCTGCCCATGGGCACCCGCACCGGACAGATCGACCCGGGCGTGATCTTCTACATGGTCCAGCAGGAGGGAAAGAGCATCGACGAGGTGCGCGAGCTCTTCTACTCGCGCTCGGGCCTGCTCGGGCTCTCGGGGCTCAGCAATGACATGCGCGCGCTCGAGGCCGCGGGCACCGTCGAGGCCAACGAGGCCATCGACTATTTCGTCTTCCGCATCCGACGCGAACTGGGCGGTCTGGCGGCGGCGCTCGGCGGGCTTGACGCGCTGGTCTTCTGCGGCGGCATCGGGGAGAACTCGCGCCTGATCCGTGAGCGCGTCTGCGAGGGCATGGGCTGGATCGGGCTCGAGCTCGACCGCGAGCGCAACGGCCGCAATGACACCGTGATCTCGACCGACATGAGCCGTGCCCGCATCATGGCCGTGCCCACCAACGAAGAGCTGGTGATCGCCCGCGCCGCGAAGAAATTTCTCGAATCGGCAAGCACTTGATGCGCGGGCGACACGTTCTGTTTACCGAAGGTAAGGAATCCATGACTCCTTCTGACGTCGGGTAAATGTTACCAAATTATTACCGGGTCCGTGAGACGCTCGGCTCCGCCTCCAGTATTGATCGGAGGTGGATCAGATTGGATTGTAACGCGTAAAGCTGCAAAGCCATTTTGACGTCGGGGGACGGTGCCGTGAGCCGTCCTCCGACACCCCCTGGCCCGCTCCTGGCCACGCTCTCGTTTCCCCCTTGTCGCCCCTTGCCTTCAGGCCGCATCCCCCCCATATCGCCAAGCCGTGCCGCATGCCGCGGGGTGACGCAGCCAGGGCGCGCTGATAGGGTGCGCTCGCGCCAGCAAGAAGGTCTCCGATGCAGAACTATGAATACAAGGTCCTCCCCGCCCCTGCGAAGGGCGAGAAGTCGAAGGGCCTCAAGAACGCTGAAACCCGCTTCGCCTACGCAATCGAACGGCTGATGAACGACATGGCGGCGGAGGGCTGGGAATACCAGCGGGCCGAGACCCTGCCGAGCGAGGAACGCAGCGGCCTGACCTCGAGCCAGACCGTCTGGCGCAACCTTCTGGTGTTCCGCCGGCCGCGTCCCTCGGCAGAGACGGCGCTGGACGACAGCGGCCTCGAGCGCCGTCGCCTGACCTCGGCGGCAGACCTTGCGCGCACGAACGCGCCCGAGGAGGCCGAACCCGAGGCCCCAGAAGAGGCGCCCCGTCCGGAGCCCGTCGCCGAGACGGAAGCAGAGACCGAGACCGGGCGCCCCGAGGACGACGACCGTCAGCCCGAGCGCGCCACCACCAGCTGACGCACCGCAGAGGTCAGAGGTCACGGAAAACGCCCGGACCGGCGGCCGGGCGTCATTTCAGGCGTCGAGATCCAGCGACAGCGCGTGAATAGCGCCGGTCAGATCCGCGCCGAGCGCCTTGTGCACGGCCCGGTGCCGCGCCACGCGGCTGAGCCCCTCCATCGCGGGCGCACGCATCTTGACGTGGAAATGGCTCTCGCCCCCACCGTCGTGACCCGCGTGCCCCGCATGGCGATCGCTGTCGTTTCGCACTTGCAATTCCGATGGCGAGAAAGCCTCGCGCAACCGTGTCTCGATTTCCGCCGACCGTGACAAATTTCGCCTCCTGACCTCTTCCAGTTACCTGAGGATTGTCTAAACTCCCTCGTCCGAGTCGAAAAGGTGAGACCATGAGCAGACCTGATCCCTTCGGTTTCGACATGTCCGTCAAGTCGTCGAAGAAGAAGAATCCACGCGGCAGACGCGGCATGACGGGCGAACAGGAGACCTCCACCCGCGTGTGCGAGCACGAAGGCTGCAACGAGCCCGGCAAGTTCCGCGCCCCCAAGGCACCGGACGTGCTGGATGAATTCCTGTGGTTCTGCAAGGAACACGTGCGCGAATACAATGCGAAATGGAGCTTCTTCGACGGCAAGACCGAAGCCGAGATGAACGCCCAGCAGAGCGCCGACAAGGTGTGGGAGCGCAAGACCAAGGATTACCGTGACCCCGAGGCCCGTGCATGGGCGCGTCTCGGCATCGAGGACCCGCATCAGGTGCTTGGCGACAACGCCACCCGCAACCCCGGGCGCAGCGCCCCGGGCGGCGGGCGCAAGCTGCCGCCGACCGAGAAGCGCGCGCTCGAGATCCTCGACATGGAGCGGGCCGAGACCAAGGCCGACGTGCGCAAGGCCTACAAGGCGCTGATCAAGGTGCTGCACCCGGACATGAACGGCGGCGACCGCAGCCAGGAAGAGCAGCTTCAAGAGGTGGTCTGGGCTTGGGACCAGATCAAGGACAGCCGGAACTTCAAGTAGAACTTACATGCGGTGCGCCCCGTCGTGCGCCGCATTCCGCCCCGCCGGGCCCTGAGGGGCCGCGGCCGCGCGGCCAGCGTCCCGTGTCCTGGTCAGATGGACCGGCGGGAGGACAACTCAACGCACAGGCGAATCCCTTTCCGGTTGTCGGGTGAAAACTCCTCGACTGCCGCATGCGCAAATCTTCGCCAAAGGCTCGCGCGATGCTGTGGAAATGCCTTTTCCGCGGGCCGCTTCCGGGCCTCTCGCTCTGATTGAGAGCTAATTTTCATAAGCGCGCCAAAGGTGATAGACACACTCGTTCAGGTTGTGCTAGCCTGGGTGTTCCCGGACCACCCTGCACCGGGCACTCACGGACCGACGAGGCCTGTGCGCCAATCCCCTGGGCGCACAGGCCGACCCCTCCCCCCGAATGCGTTAGACTGTCGCGGATGTCCGTTTCGTCGGGATTTGCGCCCTGCGCATGTCACGCGGTGTCACGGGACCGATGCCGGATCAGGGCCGGATCAGGCCGGGCGAAATGTCAGCGAAACCCCGTTGATGCAGTGGCGCTTGCCGGTGGGCTGCGGCCCGTCGTCGAAGATGTGCCCGAGGTGCGAGCCGCAGCGGCGGCAGTGGCACTCGGTCCGGGTCATGAAGAACGACCGGTCGGCCTTGGTCTCGACCGCATCGGGCAGCGCCTGCCAGAACGACGGCCAGCCGGTGCCGCTGTCGAACTTGGTCTTCGAGGGATAGAGAGGCAGATCACACCCCTTGCACAGGAAGGTGCCCGCGCGCTTCTCGTCGTTGAGCGGCGAGGTGAAGGCGCGCTCGGTGCCCTCCTCGCGCATCACCTTGTATTCCAGATCGCTCAGCATCGCGCGCCACTCTGAGTCGCTGCGAGAGATCTCGAAACGCTCCGCGGCAAGCGCGGCATCGGTTCCAAGGCCAAGCGCGGCGGCCGTGTTGGCAAGAAATCCTCTGCGGGTCATGGTTCCCCTCCCTTCTCTTACGGAAATGTTGCGCCCCCGGCCGGGTTTCGTCCAGCCGGGGACAGCGCACGTCTGCGCGAGAGCCCTGTAACAAGGGGACGACGAGGGCAGCTTGCAGACATGCGCAGCGTCGCCCGGCGATGTCGCGAGCCGGGCGTCGCTGGAATTACATCGCAGGCAACAGCACCCGGTCGATGACGTGAATGACCCCGTTCGATTGCTTGACGTCCGCAATCGTGACAGTGGCCGTGCGCCCCTGCTCGTCCGTCAGGGTGATCTCGTCGCCGTCCATCTTGGCCTGCAAGGTGCAGCCGCCCACGGTCGGGACAGGGTGCATCCCGCCGTCATCGGCAATCATCCCGGCGATGGCATCGGACATCGCGCTCGTCGCGACCACGTGGCAGGTGAGGATCTTGGCGAGCTGCGCCTTGTTCTCGTCCATCATCAGCTGGCTCAGGCTCTCGTCCGAGATCATGTCGAAGGCCGCGTCGGTCGGAGCGAAGACGGTGAAGGGGCCTTCGCCGTTCAGGGTGTCAACAAGTCCGGCCTGCTTCACCGCCGCCACAAGGGTTTCGTGGTCCGCCGAGTTCACGGCGTTCTCCACGATGGTCTTGTCGGGATACATCGCGGCGCCCCCGACCATCGGGTTGTCGGCCGCGAAGGCCGGGGCCGAGATTGCAACGATTGCGGTGGCGAGAAGCGTGCTCTTGAGATGGATCATGATTTCCTCCGTGTTCATGCCGTCCGACCTCCTCTTGGCCGGATCTGCACGTAGCCACGAAGGCGCAGCGTCCCTTGTTTCAAAGCATCGGTCACAGCTCCGTGAGGACCTGGCGGTCGCTATGCCTCCGTGCATGCCCCCGCGCCGCGCCGTTCCTGGTGACGAGCGTTCGGCCCCAAGCCGCCTTGGGGCCGAACGGCCGCGCCGAAAGGACCGCCGCCGGACCGGAGCCCCGCCGGGATTGCCTGAAGCCGCAATTCCTGTCTGCGGTCCCGCTGGTCGCGGCACCACCGCGCGACTTGGTCCGGGCAGGGACGACCGCGGGGGGGGGCTTCAAGAAAACGCCACCCGTGGGACCAGCTTGCCGTTCGACACGGTCAGGCAACTTCGAAGAAGGCCGGCCTGGCGGTCCCTCCCCGCCCTGCGTCAGCCCACCTGCCGGCCGTGGCTCCAGACGCCGCGGATCACCGGCACGCCGTCGATATGCGCGACGCGCACCATGTCGGCGAGCAGCCCTTCGGCGATCACGCCCCGATCCTCGAGCCCCGTGGCCCGCGCCGGGGTCGCCGTCACCGTCGCTACCGCGCGCGGCAGGTCGTCCCAGAGATCCGCCAGCAGGAAGGCCGAGGTGATCAGCGCCGAGGGCACGTAATCCGACGACAGGATGTCCAGAAGCCCCTTCTCGGCCAGCTCCGCCGCCGCCACGTTGCCCGAGTGCGAGCCGCCCCGGATCAGGTTCGGCGCCCCCATCATCACCGCGATGCCGTGGTCATGGCAGGCCTGCGCGGCCTCGACCGTGGTCGGGAACTCTGCCAGCCGCACGCCGTGCCCGGCGCTCACCACCACGTGCTCGCGCACCGTGTCGTCGTGGCTCGCCAGAACCGCGCCCAGCCGCTGCGCCGCGGCCACGGCGCCGGCCTCGTGCGCCTCGCCCAGCCGCGCGTGGATCGCCGTCAGCCCGGCGACGTGGTCGGCGAACTCCGCCTCGTTCATGCCGTGCTTGCCGCAGACGTAGTCCTTGAGTTTCGCGAGGTCGCGGAACTGCCGCTGCCCCGGCGTGTGGTCCATGATCGAGAGGATCCCCACCCGGTCTTCGGCGCCGAACTCCCCGAGCTCGTCGAGCAGCGTCTCGGAACAGACCTCGGCCCGCAGGTGCAGGAAGTGGCTGATCCGCAGCATCCCCTTCGAGCGCGCCTGCATCAGCTCGCTCGCCAGCGGCCGCGCGTACTTGCGGTAATCCGTGCGCCCGCCCGAGATCACCGAGCCCACCCGCATGGCGTCGAACACCGTGGTGATGCCGACCGAGGCCAGCTCGCCGTCATGCGCCTGGATCGCCGCCGCGTGCGGCCAGTCGACCTTGGGCCGCGGCTGGATGTGACGCTCGAGATTGTCGGTGTGCAGCTCTATCAGCCCGGGGATCAGCAGATCGCCCCCGAGATCCAGCGCCCCCGGCGGCACGCCCGCGCCCGCGTCGACCGCCATGATCCGCCCCTCGCGCACCCGCACGCTGCCCCGCACCACCTCGTCGCGCAGCACGACCCGCGCATTCGCCAGCACCGTCTCGCCCGTGGCCTGGATGTGGCCCACGCTCATCTCGCCCATGCTCTGCCCTTTCCTGTGTCATCGTTCCGTGACATGACCGGCCTATGGCTGCCGACATGCAAGAGTTTACCCGTTTCGCGATCTACTACGCCCCCGAGCCGGGGGCGCTGGCCGATTTCACCGCGGCCTGGCTCGGCTGGGACGCCGCGACCGGCACGGCCTGCCCGCACCCCGAAGTCCCGGGGCTGCCGCGACCCGTCGCCGAGATCACCACGACGCCGCGCAAGTACGGCTTTCACGGCACGCTGAAGCCGCCCTTCCGCCTGACCGGCAGCCGCGCCGCGCTCGAGAGCGACCTCGCGGCGCTGGCGGCCCGGCTGGCGCCCGCCGAGATGCCCGGCCTCGCGCTCTCGCGCCTCGGGAGCTTCCTCGCGCTGACCCCGCAGGGCGACACCGCGCCCCTGTCCCGGCTCGCAGCCGAGGTGGTGCGCGGGCTCGACGCCCATCGCGCCCCCGCCTCCGAGGCCGAACTCGAACGCCGCCGCAAGGCGCGCCTGAGCCCCGCGCAGGAAGAGAACCTGCTGCGCTGGGGCTATCCTTACGTGATGGATGCGTTCCGCTTCCACCTGACCCTCAGCGGCCGCCTCGCGCCCAACGAGCTGGAGTCGGTAGCGCAGGCGCTCGAACCGGTGCTCGCGCCGCTCCTGCCCACGCCCTTCCGCGTGGCCGAGCTCTGCCTCTTCGGCGAGGACGATGCCGGTCGCTTCCACCTGCTGCACCGCTACGCCCTCGCCGGCTGAAGCGCCGCCAGCATCTGCGCCACGGCCTCCTCGAGCGCGCCGGAATTGTCGATCTCGGTGACCCGGAGCCCACCCGGCAGCGGATAGCCCGCACGGGTCAGCCGCGCCGCGATGTCGCCTGCGCTCTCGCGGCCACGCGCCGCCAACCGCCCGGCCAGCACCTCGGGCCGCGCGGTGACGTGCAGCACCCGCATCCCGGGGAAGCGCTCGGCGGCATCGGGCAGCACCGCCCGCGACAGGTTGCAGAGCATCAGCCGCCCCGCCGCGAGATCGCTCTCGACCGAGACCGGCACGCCGTAGCCCAGCCCATGCGCGCGCCAGTGCAGCGCAAAGCCTCCCGCCGCTACCCGTGCGGCGAAGTCCTCCTCGGTGACGCCCTCGAAGGCCTCGCCACCGGCACTCGACGGCCGGGTGATGACCCGGCGCACCAGCCGCACCTCCGGGCGCTGCGCCGCCACCGCCTCCATCAGCGTGTCCTTGCCGGCGCCCGAGGGACCGACCACGGCGAAGAGACCGCCGGTCATGCGGCGAGCCCGGGCGCAAAGGCGCTCACGTCGATCTCTCGGTCGCAGACCGCCTCGCGCGCCGCCGCGTCGTGGAAGATGCCCACGATCGCCGCGCCGCGCGCCTTGGCCTCGGAAATGAGCTCCAGCACCACCGCCCGGTTGGTGGCGTCAAGCGAGGCCGTCGGCTCGTCGAGCAGCATCGCCGGAAACGCATGCGCAAAGCCCCGCGCGATGTTCACCCGCTGCTGCTCGCCCCCCGAGAAGGTGGTGGGCGACAGCGACCACAGCCGCTCGGGCACGTTGAGCCGGGCCAGCAAGCCCCGCGCCCGCGCCTCCGCCACCTCATGCGCGCCGCCTGCCGCCAGCACCGGCTCGGCCACCACGTCGAGCGTCGGCACCCGCGGCACCACGCGCAGGAACTGGCTCACGTAGCCCAGCACCTCGCGCCGCATCCGCAGGATCTCGCGCGGCTCGGCCCGCGCCACGTCGAGCCCGCCCACGACGATGCGCCCGGCGTTGCAGAGGTAGTTGCCGTAGATCATCCGCATCAGCGTCGACTTGCCGGCGCCGGAGTTGCCCACCAGCGCCACGCATTCCCCGGGCCGCACGCTCAGCGCCGCCCCGGCCATCACCGGGATCACCGCGCTGCCCTGGTTGTGCAGCACGAAACTCTTCGAGACATCGGCCAGCTCTATCATCTTCATCTTGCCCCTAAACTCTCGGGGGGTGCGGGGGGCAGACAGCCCCCCGCGGTCCCGCCCGTCAAACCTGCAGAACGCTCGAGACGAGCAGCTGCGTGTAGCCATGCTGCGGATCGTCCAGCACCTGGTCGGTGAGGCCGGTCTCCACCACGTGGCCCGATTTCATCACCATCAGCCGGTCCGCCAGCTACCGCACCACCGCAAGGTCGTGGGTGACGATGATGGCCGACAGCCCCATCTCGCGTACCAGCCCGCGCAGCAGGTCCAGCAGCCGCGCCTGCACGCTCACATCGAGCCCGCCGGTGGGCTCGTCCATGAACACCAGCCGCGGCCCGGTCACGAGGTTGCGCGCGATCTGCAGCCGCTGCTGCATGCCACCCGAAAAGGCCCGCGGGCGGTCGTCGACCCGGTCCTCTGCGATCTCCACCCGGCCCAGCCAGTCCACCGCCTGCGCCCGGATGTCGCCGTAGTGACGCGCGCCCACGGCCATCAGCCGCTCGCCCACGTTGGCGCCCGCGCTCACCCCCATGCGCAGCCCGTCGCGCGCGTTCTGGTGCACGAAGGCCCAGTCGGTGCGCATCCGCCGCGCCGGCTCGGACATGGTGACCGTGTCCACCGGCCCGTCGCTGCGGGTGTCGAAGATCACCTGTCCCGCGTCCGGCGCCTGGTGCCCCGCGAGGCAGTTCAGCAGCGTCGACTTGCCCGAGCCGCTCTCGCCCACGATACCCATGACCTCGCCCGGCCAAAGATCGAAGCTCACATCGCCGCAGCCAAGCCGCGTTCCGTAGTGCTTGGTGAGACCCGTCACCTGCAACAAGGGCGTCATGCCGCGTCCTCCCCCGAGAGCCGTCCGCGATGCCCCTCGGCCCGCCGACCGGCGCAGAAATCCGTGTCCGAACAGACGAACATCCGTCCGCCCGCGTCGTCGACGATCACCTCGTCGAGATAGCTGGCGCCGCAGCCGCAGAGATCGCAGTCGTGATCCGCCTTGCTGGCCTCGAACGGGTGGTCCTCGAAATCGAGGCATACCACCTGCGTATAGGGCGGCACCGCGTAGATGCGCTGCTCGCGCCCGGCCCCGAAGAGCTGGATCGCGGCGCTATCGAGCCGCGGGTTATCGAACTTGGGGATCGGCGAGGGATCCATCACGTAGCGCCCCTCGACCTTCACCGGGTAGGCGTAGGCGGTCGAGATCGCACCGTTGTGGGCGATGTCCTCGTAGAGCTTCACGTACATGAGCCCGTATTCCTCGAGCGCGTGCATCTTGCGGGTCTCGGTCTCACGTGGCTCGAGAAACCGCAGCGGCTCCGGGATCGGCACCTGGTAGACGAGGATCTGGCCCTCGGTCAGCGGCGCCTCGGGGATGCGGTGGCGGGTCTGGATGATCGTCGACTCCGTGGTGTGCTCGGTCGTCTCCACCCCTGCCGTGCGCTCGAAGAACTTGCGGATCGAGACCGCGTTGGTGGTGTCGTCCGCGCCCTGGTCGATGACCTTGAGCCGGTCCTCCGGGGTGAGGCAGGCGGCGGTCACCTGCACGCCGCCGGTGCCCCAGCCATAAGGCATCGGCATCTCGCGCGAGGCAAACGGCACCTGGTAGCCCGGGATCGCCAGCGCCTTGAGCAGCGCGCGGCGGATCATCCGCTTGGTCTGCTCGTCGAGATAGGCAAAGTTATAGGCCGGATCGTGCTGCATCGCGGTCATTCCGCAGCCTCCTTCATCGCGCCCAGGGCGCCTTTCCGCATCTTGCGCACCAGTTCAAGTTCCGACTGGAAGTCCACGTAATGCGGGAGTTTTATGTGCTCGAGGAAGCCCGTCGCCTGGATGTTGTCCGAATGCGCCAGCACGAATTCCTCGTCCTGCGCCGGGGCACCGACGTTCTCCTCGCCAAGCTCTTCCCAGCGCAGCGCCCGGTCGACCAGCGCCATGGCGATGGCCTTGCGCTCGGTCTGGCCGAAGACCAGCCCGTAGCCCCGTGTGAACTGGGGCGGTTCAGTCTTGGAGCCGGCGAACTGGTTCACCGTCTCGCATTCGGTCAGGACCACCTCGCCGATGCAGATGTCGAAGCCCAGCTCGGGGATCTCCATCTCGACCTCGACCGCCCCGATGCGCAGCTCGCCCACGAAGGGGTGGTTGCGCCCGTAGCCGCGCTGGGTGGAATAGGCCATGCCAAGCACGAAGCCCTCGTCGCCGCGGGTCAGCGCCTGCAGCCGCAGGGCGCGGTTGGCGGGGTATTCCATCGGCTGGCGGGTCATGTCGGGCGGCGTGTCCTCGCTTCGAACTTCGTGCTGTATCAGCCCGTCCTTGTTCAGGAATTCCGTGATCCGCGGCACCTCGGGCGCCAGCGGCTCGGCCTCGCGCGCACTCGGCGTCCCGGCCTCGGCCGCCAGTTTGAAATCGAGCAGACGGTGGGTGTAGTCGAAGGTCGGGCCCAGCACCTGCCCACCGGGCGCGTCCTTGAAGGTCGCGCTGATGCGGCGGTCGCAGCGCATGGCGCCGGTGTCGACGGCGCGCGAATGGCCGATGCGCGGCAGGGTCGTGCGATAGGCGCGGATCAGGAAGATCGCCTCGATCAGGTCGCCGCGCGCCTGCTTGATCGCGAGCGCCGCGAGATCGGGATCGTAGAGCGAGCCCTCGGCCATCACCCGGTTCACCGCGAGGCTCATCTGCTCGCGGATCTGCGCGAGCGACAGCTCGGGCACCGACGTATCGCCGCGCCGCTCCTCGGCCAGCCACTCGTGCGCCGCGTCGATCGCGCGCTCGCCGCCTTTCACTGCAACATACATCAGCCGGCCTCCACAACACTGGTCCGGGGCAGCGCCGCGAGGCGGTCGCCGCAG
>NZ_JAATOS010000642.1:0-1938 GCF_011806505.1 Salipiger sp. HF18
CGACGGAGATCGTTGTGGAAGGTCACGACATCCAGCAGGTTGGCCAGGTTGCCGCGAACATTCGCGACTGGCGCCGCCCCGAGCCCTACAAAGGCAAGGGTATTCGCTATAAGGGCGAATACATCTTCGCCAAGGAAGGCAAGAAGAAGTAAGGACGCAGACAATGGCACTCAGCAAACGGGAACTGTTCCTCAAGCGCCGCCTGCGCGTCCGGAACAAGCTTCGCAAGGTGAACGCAGGCCGCGTGCGGCTTTCGGTGCACCGTTCGAACAAGAACATCAGCGTGCAGCTGATCGACGACGTGCAGGGCGTGACCCTGGCCTCGGCCTCCTCGCTCGAGAAGGATCTGGGCGTCGTCGGCAAGGGCAACGTGGAGGCCGCCGCGAAGGTGGGCGCCGCGATTGCCGAGCGCGCAAAGGCAGCCGGTGTGGAAGAAGCCTACTTCGACCGCGGCGGTTTCCTGTTCCACGGTCGTGTGAAGGCTCTGGCCGACGCCGCCCGCGAAGCAGGTCTGAAGATCTGATCCGCAGGGTGGGCGCCTGACGCTCACCTGGCGATCGAAACGCGGGGCGGCCCTGTCGCCCCGCTTTCCTGTAGGCGGCAACGCCTCGATGATCCGGGACCCTTCGCTTATCGCAGGGGCTCACCAAGGATCGACACCATCCGGTGCAACGCGTTGAGCCGCGCGCCGACCCTGAACAGAAGGAATGCCAGATGGCAGAACGTGATAACCGCCGGGAAGGCCGTGGTCGCCGCGACCGCGAGGACGCCGCACCCGAATTCGCCGATCGCCTTGTCGCGATCAACCGTGTGTCCAAGACCGTGAAGGGCGGCAAGCGTTTCGGCTTCGCAGCACTCGTGGTTGTGGGCGACCAGAAGGGCCGCGTCGGCTTTGGCAAGGGCAAGGCCAAGGAGGTCCCCGAGGCCATCCGCAAGGCCACCGAGCAGGCGAAGCGCAAGATGATCCGCGTGCCGCTGCGCGAAGGCCGCACCCTGCACCACGATATCGAAGGCCGCCACGGCGCTGGCCGGGTCGTGATGCGCACCGCACCGCAAGGTACCGGTATCATCGCCGGTGGTCCGATGCGTGCCGTGTTCGAGATGCTGGGCGTGCACGACGTGGTCGCCAAGTCGATCGGTTCGCAGAACCCCTACAACATGATCCGCGCCACGCTGGCCGGCCTCGGGCGCGAGCAGTCGCCGCGCAACGTCGCACAGCGCCGCGGCAAGAAAGTGGCCGACATCCTGCCCAAGCGTGAAGACGCTGCGGCCGAGTCGACCCAAGTCGCTGAGGAGGCCTGAGATCCATGGCTAAGACCATTGTTGTCAAGCAGATCGGCTCGCCGATCCGTCGCCCCGAAGTCCAGCGCAAGACGCTGATCGGCCTGGGCCTGAACAAGATGCACAAGACCCGCGAGCTCGAGGACACCCCCGCCGTGCGCGGCATGGTTGCCAAGATCCCGCACCTCGTCGAGATCATCGAAGAGCGCGGCTGAAGCCAGCTCTGACCATGACAGGAAAACGCCCCGGAGAGCCTCTCCGGGGCGTTTTTCTTTGCGTTGACGCGGCGGGGTGGGGCGATCCCGTCTCGGTCAAGAGACCGCTTCAGCGCGCGAAAAAAGGGCCCGCCGGGATGGCGGGCCCTTGCTGTGTCGAGCTGCAACGACGGGCAGTGGGCTCAGTGGCCGAGGATCTGGCTGAGGAACAGCTTCGTCCGCTCGTGCTGCGGATTGTTGAAGAACTCCTTGGGCTCGTTCTGTTCGACGATCTGGCCTGCGTCCATGAAGATCACCCGGTTGGCCACCGCCTGCGCGAAGCCCATCTCGTGGGTCACGCAGATCATGGTCATGCCTTCCTCGGCGAGCGATACCATGGTGTCGAGCACCTCCTTGATCATCTCGGGATCGAGCGCCGAGGTGGGCTCGCCGAAGAGCATGA
>NZ_JAATOS010000643.1:0-1936 GCF_011806505.1 Salipiger sp. HF18
AAGCGGCCGTTGATGCGGCCGGCGATCTCTTCCAACTCGCGCTGGATCGGCTCGTAGACCGTCATGTTGCGGTTGGCAGACACCGAGACGTGCAGCAGCCGGACGGTGCCGCGCAGCTCGGGCCGCCGCTCGAGCAGGCGCTCGAAGGCCAGCAGCTGGTCGGCGCCGCCCTTGGTGTAGTCGGTGCGCCCGACCGAGAGGATCATGGTGCTGTCACCGACCTCGGCCCGGAAGCGCTTGGCCAGTGCCTTGGTCTCCTCGGTCTCGGCGAGCTGGCTGATGTAGCCGACGTCGACACCCACCGGCGTCACGCCCAGCTGCACCACGCGATCGTCGGTGTGGATCTCTGTCGGGACCGTGCGGTCCGACAGCGCCGAGCCCTCGGCGATCAGGTCCTCGGTCACCTTGACCCGCGGCACGTTGCCCACGTCGCGGAGCGAGCGCACGCAGCCCACGAAGTTCGAGGCATAGCGCGGGATGTGGAAGCCCACCACGTCCGCCGAAAGCAGCGAGTCGATGATCTCGCCCCGCCACGGCAGCACGTTGAACATGTCGGCGTTGGGGAAGGGTGTGTGGTGATAGAACGAGATGCGCAGATCGGGGCGGAGCTGGCGCAGGTAGCCGGGGACGAGCCACAGGTTGTAGTCGTGCACCCAGACGGCGGCCTCGGCGAAAGCCCAGTTCACTTCCTTGAAGGTCGGCCAGTCCACGGGGTCGTAGTTATACTTTTCCTTGAACCCGTGCAGGATCGGCCAGAACGCCTCTTTCGAGGTGATGTGGTAGAAGCTGCGCACCTGCTCCTTGGTCAGCGGCAGGCGCGAGACCGTGTACTTGCCGAAGCTGTCCTCGATCTCGACGACGCGGTCGAAACCGGGGTTCGAGGTGTCCTCGGCCTCTTTCCAGGCCACCCATGCGGCGTTTTCGACCTTGCCGAAGAAGCTCTTCAGCGTGGGCACGATGCCGTTCGGGCTCTTGTTCTCACGGTACTCGGTCTTGCCGTTGACCTCAACCTCTTCATAGGGCTGTCGGTGATAGACGATAACCAGATCGCTGGACATGGATCACGCTCCTTTCGGAAGGGGGTGGAGGTTGAAGGCCTCGACCGCCTCGAGAATGCCCGCAGCGCCGATGGCTTCGGCGGTGTGGACATGAGGCAGGCCCGAGACCTCGTTGAGCAGAGCTTCCTCGGCGCCGCCTACGGCGACGGCCTGAAGCCCGCATTGCAGCATCGAGAGATCGTTCAGCGTGTCGCCGGCGGCGAGCACACGGCCTTCCTCGATGCCCAGATGGGTGACGAGGCGGCGCAGCGACGGACCCTTCGAGATGCCGCGGGGCAGGACGTCGAAATAGCGGTTGTCCGAGACCAGCGGGTCGTGGCCCATGTCGCGCACCTTGTCATGGGCGCTTGAGTCGAAGGCCTCGGCATCGAGATCGTAGCTCACGCGGTAGCGGAAATCGGTAGGCTGCAGCGTCAGGCCGGGGTGGCCATGCAGCGCGTCGCGCACCTTGTCGCCGGCGTTGCCCCAGGTCTCGGCGATCTCGACCTCGAGCGGCTCGATGGGATGGATGGTGCCATCCTGAACGCGGGCGATGGTGGTGCCGACGTCACCCACGACGTACTCGGGCCACGGCACGCCGCCGTCGCAAAGCTCGCCGATGAACTTGGGGTCGCGGCCGGTGACGAAGATCAGGCCGATGGTGTCGCGGTTCGCCTCGATCCAGTCGTAGAGCCGGGCGCGGTCCTCCTCGGAGCCGCCGAGGAAGGTGCCGTCGAGGTCCGTCGCCAGAACGAAGCGGCAGCTGGCGATGTCGCGGTTGTGGGGGTGATCGAAGCTCATGCGGGGTCTCCCTCGTGGGGGTGCAGGATGATGTCGAGCGCGCGCGGCTCGCCCTCGATGGGACGGGACCACAGCGCCTGGAAGGTTTCGGTGAGCGG
>NZ_JAATOS010000644.1:0-1935 GCF_011806505.1 Salipiger sp. HF18
AGAGCGTGCCCGCCACCACCGCCAGCGCCGAGACGATGATCCAGGTCACCGTCACCACCCGCTCGGGGTTGATGCCCGAGAGCAGCGCGAGGTCCTCGTTGTCGGAATAGGCCCGCATCGACTTGCCGGTGCGGGTGCGGTTGAGGAACCAGAACAGCAGTGCGACGACGATGACGGCGGTCACCACGGTGATCGCCTGCGTGGATTTCAGCGCCAGCCCCTCGTCGAGGCCGGTCATCGCCTTGAAGTCCCGGGCCGAGATCAGGAACCGCGTGCCGTCGTCGAAATCCTGGTCATTGGGCCCGATGACGAAGCGGGTGAGGCCGTTGTAGATGAACATGACGCCCATCGACACGATCACGAGGATCACCGGTTTGGCCTTCTGCTCGCGGTAGAAGCGATAGATCAGCCGGTCGGTGCCCAGCACCAGAAGCGCGGTGCCCGCGATGCCGAAGGGAATGGCCAGCAGCGCGGTCGGCAGCGGCGACAGGCTCACGCCCAGCGCCTGCAGCCCCCAGGTCACCAGGATGGTGATCATCGTGCCGATGGCCATGGTGTCGCCATGGGCGAAGTTCGAGAAGCGCAGGATGCCGTAGATCAGCGTCACCCCGAGCGCCCCCAGCGCCAGCTGGCTGCCATAGGCCATGGCCGGGATGAGCACGAAATTCGCAAGCGCCACCAGTGCGTTCAGAGCGTCCATCGGATCCGCCCCCCGTTCTGTTCCGGACCGCGCGGCGGGACGCATCCCGCCGGTTCCGTCTTTCCGATATTACTCACCTCAGGTCTCCACCCGCTCATCCGCCGAGGAAGCTGCGCCGGACCTCGTCGTCGGCCAGCAGCTCCTTGCCCGTGCCGGTGTGGGCATTGCGCCCCTGCACCAGCACATAGGCCTTGTCGGCGATCTCCAGCGCCTGACGCGCGTTCTGTTCCACCATCAGCACCGGCAGCCCGGTTCGCGCGACCTCGATGATCCGGTCGAAAAGCTCGTCCATCACGATGGGGCTCACGCCCGCGGTCGGCTCGTCCAGCATCAGCACCTTGGGCTGCGTCATCAGCGCCCGGCCCACGGCCACCTGCTGGCGCTGACCGCCCGAAAGCTCGCCTGCCGCCTGACGGCGCTTCTCCTTGAGGATCGGGAACAGGTCGTAGACCTGTGCCATCGTCCCCCGGAAATCGTCGTCGCGGATGAAGGCGCCCATCTCGAGGTTCTCCTCCACCGTCATCGAGGTGAAGATGTTGTGGGTCTGCGGCACGAAGCCCATGCCCTTGCGCACCCGCGCCTGCGGGCTCAGCTCGGTGATGTCCTCGCCATCGAGCCGCACCGAGCCCTCGCGCAGGTTCAGCATGCCGAAGACCGCCTTCATTGCGGTCGACTTGCCGGCGCCGTTGGGCCCCACGATGACCGCGATCTCGCCGCGCTCCACGGCGATGGTGCAGCTGTGCAGGATGTCCGCGCCGCGGCCGTAGCCGCCGGTCATCGCCTCGATCAGGAAGGGCCCGCCCGGCGCCGCGTGCTCGTGGCCGCCCTCGCGGACGGGGCGCGCCTCGCCCATGCCCCCGGGTTTGGCGATGGACAGATCCCGGTTGCCCCGGTCGCCGTAGTCGCCGCCGCTCATGACCGCCCCCGTGTCTTCATCTTGCCCGGCAAACTCCGGGGGAGTCGCCGCATGGCGACGGGGGCAGCGCCCCCTGCAATGGTGCCGGTCATGCGGTGGTCTCCCCGGTCTTCGCGGCGTTCTTGAGCCCGGTGCCGAGATAGGCCTCGATCACCGCGTCATTGGCCTTGATCTGGTCGAGCGTGCCCTCGGCCAGCTTCTTGCCCTCGGCCATGACGATGACCGGGTCGCAGATGCGGCCGATGAAATCCATGTCGTGCTCGATCACGCAGAAGGTGTAGCCGCGCTCCCGGTTGAGCCGCACGATGGTGTCGGCGAT
>NZ_JAATOS010000645.1:0-1931 GCF_011806505.1 Salipiger sp. HF18
CCGACCTGCTGCTCTCGATCGGACCCGAGCCCGCGCAGCGCGCCTTTGCCGAGACATGGAAGGGCAGCATCGCCCTGCCCCACGTCACCGCACGGCTCGAGCCGCTGCAGACCGGCATGGACTGGCAGGACCTGCCGGCGCTCGCCTTCGGGGGGCGCGGCCACCCGGGGAAGGTCTTCGCCACGCGGGAATCCCTGGGCGCCGAGCTGCGCGAATGCCGCGCGCTCGACGATCACCAGCCCTTCACCCCGGCACTGCTCACCCGGCTCGAGACCGATGCCGCGCGGCTCGGGGCGCAGCTGGTGACCACCGAGAAGGACGCGGTGCGCCTGCCCGCGGCGTTCCGGCCCAGGGTGCTCACCCTGCCGGTGCGCCTGCAGATCGAGACCCCCGCGCCCCTCGACGCGGCGCTGTCTGCGCTGTTCGGCTGACGTGCCTGACGCCTGAGGCGGTTATTCCGCGGCGAGCGGCTGCTCGCGGTCGCGGTCGCGATGCCCGATGGCCGAGATCTCGGCCACCACGCCGCGCAGGATGCGACGGAAGGCCTGAAAATTGGCGTTGGGGCGAATCTGAGTCTCGTCCATGTAGATCGATCGGTCGATCTCGACCTGCACCGCATGCTGCCCCCGCGACGGCCGGCCGTAGGCCTGCGTCACGTAGGCCCCCGCAAAGGGCGTGTTGCGCACCACGGTGAGCCCCGCCGCGGCGAAGGCGCTCTCGATACATTCGACGATCTCGGGGGTGGCAGAGGCGCCGAAGCGGTCACCGATCACGATCTCGGGCCGCCGCGCCGAGTTGCGGGCAATGCCGTCCACCGCCTCGTGAGGCATGGAATGGCAGTCGATCAGCACCGCCTCGCCGAATTGCGCCAGCGACCGGTCGAGCAGCGCCCTGAGCTGGGTGTGATAGGGATGCCAGTAGCGCGAGATCCGGCGCTCGGCCTCGGCCAGCGGCAGCTTGCCGCGGTAGATCGCGCGGCCGTTCGACACCACCCGCGGCACCACGCCCAGCCCGCTGGCCACGCGCGGATTGTGCCCGGTGCGGCGCACGCCCTCGATCAGCGCGGGGTCGAGCTCGTCCGGGGCCCGGTTCAGGTCGATGAAGGCGCGCGGCGCCCCGGCCCGCAACAGCGGTGCCCCGAATTGCGGCGCGCAGTCGAAGAGCCGGTCGACGAAGGCGTCCTCGGAAGAGCGGATGGACTGTTCGTCGAGAATCGTGCCGCGCAGGAAGCTCCAGGGGTAGTCGCGTCCGGAATGCGGCGAGGCAAAGACCGCGCAGGACGTGGGGGCATCCGGCAGGTCGAGATGATATGCGACTTTGGGCATTCCGTCTCCTTCCGGATCACTCTAGCCCGATTTCCACCGCTGCAAAAAGACTGTTTTGCAAGAGGTTCGGAAAGATCGGCCGGATGCAGGATTTCTCTCCCGAAAGCCCTTGCCACGGTCTCCGACTCCTTTTATAGAGCCCTCCACCGGCGCGGTTCTCCCCGCGCCCCGTTACTTTCCGGGGCACGATGAGAGCATAAGCGCAGGCCATGAATGGGCGGTTAGCTCAGCGGTAGAGCACTACGTTGACATCGTAGGGGCCACTGGTTCGATCCCAGTACCGCCCACCATGACCTTCACCGGCTTCGCGGAAGCGAAGCCAGACTTCAACGACTGGCGCTCGCGCGCCGCGATAAGAGGAGAGACCCAAATGAAGGTCGCAAACTCGCTCCGCTCGCTCAAACAGCGCCACCGCGACTGCCGCGTCGTGCGCCGGAAGGGCCGCGTCTACGTGATCAACAAGACCCAGCGTCGTTTCAAAGCTCGTCAGGGCTGAAACTGCTGAGGATCGTCTCCGGGCGATCTCACGAGACGAACAAGGGCCACCCTCGCGGGTGGCCTTTCTGCTTTCCCAGGGCCCGGGTTTCCCGGGCTTTGTTTTTTCGG
>NZ_JAATOS010000646.1:0-1928 GCF_011806505.1 Salipiger sp. HF18
GCACCGCTACGCGCTTTCGGGCGACCGCCAGAGCGCCGTCCTGCAGCGCCGCATCGGCGCGCGCTGCGACGCGCTGCTGCCTGCCCCCGGGACGAAGTGACCTACGGCCCCGGACGGGGAGAACGCTAAAATTCGTTGCAGATTCATCGCGGAATCGCACGGGCGGGTCAGCGAACGGTAACGTCTCCGCCCCCAGAGTGGCGCCATGTGCCGCACCCGACCTCTGCTCTGGCTCCTGGCCGCCCTCGCGCTGATCTCGGCGCCCCTGCGGGCGGCGGTCGCCGGCGACACCGCGCAACTGGCCGAGAACTATGCCTTTCGCCGCGACTGGACCATCGCGCTTTTCGAGGCGACCAGCGCCGCGATTCCGGGCGACGAGGCGCAGCGCGCGCTGTCGATCTCGCGCCACCGCGCCCGCCGCGAACACAAGAGCCTGCTCGACACCGCAAGCTTCAACCAGGACCCACGCCGCGCCCGGCTGGCGCTCGCCACCGCCCTGCGCCACCTCATGCCCTGCCACGAGCTGCTGACCCGCTGATCCGACCGCACCATCGCGCTATTCCAACCGCTTTGCCCCTTGCCAATTGCGCCGCGCGGCGCGAAACCTGTGGCTATGGCGCGTAATGACGACAACCCCGCAGATCCCTTCAAGAAAGCCCTGGCCGAGGCGACCAAGGTCATGGCCGACGATTCCGACCTGACGGTGAACTACACCGTCGACCCGTCGGGCGTATCGGGCGACATCATGCGCCTGCCGCAGGTCTCGCGCCGGATGACGCGCGACGAGGTCCTGCTCGCGCGCGGCACCGCCGACGCCTTGGCGCTCTATCGCCGCTACCACGACGCCGGCACCCACGCCCGCTACGCCCCACCGGGCGACATGGCGCGCGAGCTCTACGAGGCGATGGAAACCGCCCGCTGCGAGGCGATGGGCGCGCGCGACATGCCCGGCACCGCCGGCAACATCGACGCCAAGATCGGCCACGAGGCCGCGCGCCGCGGCTATGGCCAGATCACCCAGCCCTCCGAGGCGCCGCTGCCGGTGGCCGCGGGCTACCTGATCCGCCACCTCGCCACCGGCCGCGACCTGCCCAAGGACGCCAGCCACGTCATGGAACTGTGGCGCGGCTTCATCGAGGACCAGGCCGGCGGCACGCTCGAGGACCTGCAGGAGAAACTCTCCGACCAGGCCGCCTTCGCGCGCTTCGCCCGCCAGATGATCACCGACCTCGGCTACGGCGACCAGCTCGGCGATGACCCCGATCAGCTCGACGACGAGGATCAGGACGAGGCCGAACCCGATGGTGCCGAGGAGGAACAAGCCGATTCCACCGGCCAGGACGACCAGCAGCAGGACGAGGCCGAGGCCTCGCCCGAGCAGAGCCAGGACGAGACCCAGGACGCCAGCCAGGCGCAGGTCTCGGCCGACGACATGGCCGACCAGGAGATGGGCGAGGAAACCGAGATGCCCGAGGGCGAGGCGCCGATGGAGCCGCCCGCCCCCGCCCCGGTCTCCGAGGCCGACCCGACCTACAAGGTCTACGACGGCACCCACGACGAGGAGATCCCCGCCGAGGAGCTGGCCGAACCGCAGGAACTCGAGCGGCTGCGCGCCTATCTCGACCAGCAGCTCGAACCGCTGAAGGGCGCCGTCTCGCGGCTCGCCAACAAGCTGCAGCGCCGCCTGCAGGCGCAGCAGAACCGCAGCTGGGAGTTCGACCGCGAGGAAGGCATCCTCGACGCCGGCCGTCTCGCCCGCGTGGTCGCGAACCCGACGACGCCGCTGTCGTTCAAGGTCGAGAAGGACACCGAGTTCCGCGACACCGTGGTGACGCTGCTGCTCGACAACTCCGGCTCCATGCGCGGCCGGCCGATTTCCATTGCGGCGATCTGCGCCGATGTCCTCGCCCGCACCCTCGAGCGCTGCA
>NZ_JAATOS010000647.1:0-1924 GCF_011806505.1 Salipiger sp. HF18
GCGCATGCTGCCGGGCAACCGTCTGTCCCGCAAGCAACTGACCAACCTGCGCATCTACGCCGGCGCCGAGCATCCGCACGAGGCTCAGTCGCCCGAAGCGCTCGACGTCAAGTCGATGAACAAGAAGAACACCCGGGTGTAATCATGGCCGAACAAATCAATTCCCTTGAAGAGCTCGGCACCGCGGCTGGCATCGAAGCCGCCCCGGCAGTCGAGGAAGCGCCCCGCGAGCCCGTCCGTGACGAGCTGGGCCGTTCCTACGCCACCGGCAAGCGGAAAGACGCCGTTGCACGCGTCTGGATCAAGCCGGGTTCTGGCAAGGTCGTGGTGAACGGCAAGGAGCTGAACACCTACTTCGCACGCCCCGTGCTGCAGATGATCCTGCGTCAGCCCTTCACCATCGCCGGTGTCGAGGACCAGTTCGACGTCTACGCAACCGTCAAGGGTGGTGGCCTCTCCGGCCAGGCCGGCGCGGTCAAGCACGGCATCTCGAAGGCGCTGCAACTCTACGATCCGTCGCTGCGTTCGGCTCTGAAAGCCGCAGGCTTCCTGACCCGCGACAGCCGCGTCGTCGAGCGTAAGAAGTTCGGTAAGCGCAAGGCACGCCGCAGCTTCCAGTTCTCGAAGCGCTGATCCTTCGGATCTTCGGAAATACGCAAAGGGCCGCCTGGTTGGGCGGCCCTTTCGCTATGGTCCGGGCTTTTGCCTGGTCTGTATCATGGCCCGGTCGCGTCTGCGCGGTCAGCGCGTCGTGAGAAGGTGCGCGTGCGGCCAGAGCTCGACCGCCTCGGGCAGGCGCGCGACCACCGTTTCGTAATCCTTGGCAAAGCTCGGGAAGACCTGTTCGGCCAGCCCCTCGGGCAGGGCGCTGCGGTCGCCCGCGGCATTGACCGGGGCGCCACCCGCATCCGGGCGGTCGGGGATCCGGGCAAAAGCCGAGAGCGCAGTGATCGTGGCGGGCGTGAAGAGCGACTCGTAGAGCGTCACGAACTGGCGGTGCGGCGGGAAGACCTCGTCGAGGCGCGCAAGCGTGACGTGGTAGTCCGGGTCGGTGGTGCCGGTGCCGCCGGGGGCGAAGATCCGCAGGAAGGCCTCGGCATCGGGGAGGCTGTCGTCGAGCTTGCTCTTGCGGCGGTACATCTTGAGCAGCGACCACGCCCGTTCGATCGGGTCGCGCATGGTGAAGATGGTCTTCACCGTGATGCCGCGCGAGGCAAAGCCGTCGTCGATGCGGCGCAGGGTCTCGGTGCTGAGCGCGGCGTAGCCCGGGGTCACGTCTCCGCTGAGCCGGGTGTTGGGCCGCGCGAGCCGCCCCGCGAACCACGGCACGTAGCGCGACGGGTCCTGCTGCAGCCACCAGCGCAGCACCTTGCCACGGGGACGGAGCCCCAGCAGGCGGTGAACGGTGAATTCGGCCCGACGCCACGCGGGGGGTGTCGGCATGAGGAAATGCGCCTTGCCGGGTTCGGTCGCGGCGTCCCAGACCTGCATCTCGCCCAGCGGCCCCATGTCGGTGCGGGGCGCGTTGCCGAGATAGGTGCGGATCCAGGTCGTGCCGGATTTCGACGCCCCTGTGCAGAGAATGAAGGTCTTGTGGGGCATCGTCGCGTCTGTCCTCGGGTGATGCCGGGGGAAGGGCTTGCCCCGTCGCGGACGGCGCCGCGAGTCCCCCGGGAGAGTGGTCAGGCAGAAGAAGACCTAGTGGGTTTCAACGTCATCCTGAACCCCCTTCTGCCCGTTTCGGGCGCCCGCCGGAGCCCATGACGCGGATTGCGGCGCCGATGCGCCGCCGGGCCCGGCTGGTGGGCGGGCGCTGAATGGCAGCTCAGCTGTCGGGCGGGATCAGCCCAAGACCGCGCAGGTAGACGCCGATGCCGCTTTCGAGCAGCGCCTCGGGCGGGAAAGGCGATTGCGTGCCGGGCGA
>NZ_JAATOS010000648.1:0-1923 GCF_011806505.1 Salipiger sp. HF18
CTCGAGCCCCTCGACCCAATCCGGCAGCCGCAGCCGAAGCTCGAGTCCCTTGCCGTTCACCCCGCGCAGATCCCAGGTCCAGCGGAGCCCCTCCGCCTCGTCGCTGCGCGACGCAAATCCGGTCATGGATTGCCGCATTTCCGCCTCCGTGTCTTAAGACCGGGCGTTTTTCTTAAAACAGCCCGATTTTCAAGGCCCTACAGTCTGGGCTCTGGCATGGAAAGCGTCGGGATATCCCGGGATCTGTTAACCTTTGAGCCACAATTGGGGCGAAATCCCGTCGCATTTGAGATAACTTCAGACTCAAGACGATGATAAAGGCTAGCAAGTTGGAACGGGGGCTCCGACCGCGCAGCGCGACGCAAGACCAAGGAGTGCGCGAGATGTTCGGTAAGGGCGGTAACGGACGGGACGTGGTGTCGATGACCGATCGTGACAAACAGAAGCGGCTGGCACCGCTGCGGCTGCTCGAGAGCTACTGGCAGGGATTGGCCGGTCACAGCGGCGAGGTGCCGCTGCGCAGCCAGATCGACCCGCGCGGGATCGAGAGCGTTCTCGAATACGCCTTCCTCGCCGAGCGTATCGCCCCAACGCTTGCCAAGCTGCGGGTTTCCGGCACCCACCTGAACGAGCTCATGGGCATGGAGACCGGCGGCATGCCGCTCTCGGCGCTGTTCACCCCCGAGGCGCGCGAACAGCTCGGTGTCGCCGTGGGTCAGGTGTTCTCGGACGGGGCCATGGTGAAGATGGAGCTGCGCGCCGAGGAAGGCTTTGGCAAGGGCGCGCTCGAGGCGCATCTGCTGATGCTGCCGCTGCGCTCGGACATGGGCGACATGACGCGGATGATCGGCGTGCTGGTCAGCAACGGCAAGATCGGCCGCACCCCGCGCCGTTTCACCGTCGTCTCGGTCGACGCCCGCCCTGCGCTCAACATGATCCCGGTCGACCCGGTGGCCGTGTACATCGACACGCCCCCGAAGAAGCGCCCGAGCGAACTCGCCGAGCCCGCGGCAAGTTTCCATCGCGGCAGCAAGAAGGACGGCAAGCCGCGCAGGCCGCCGCACCTGAGGCTGATCGTCTCGAACGACTGATCCGCATTCATCATGAGATATAGGCAGGTCTCGCCCACCGGGCCGGACCAACGGGAACCTGCGGCGTCCTTACAGGCCGCGGGCTCCTGATCGAGCACGCCCCGCACGGTGAAACCGGCGGGGCGTTTTTTTGTCCAGTGCTCCGCCGGTTGGACGGCGGAGCGGATCTGCTCAGAAGCTCACTCTGCCGCCATCGGCAGGCTCGTCTCTTCCTGCAGCACCGGGTGGAATTCCTCGCGGCTGCCGGCATAGGCGAGGGTCGCGCGCAGCATACCGGCCTTCGAGCCGCAGTCGAAGCGCTGGCCGCTGAAGCGGAAGCCGCAGAGACCCACGCGCTCGATGCCTTTGGCGATGGCGTCGGTCAGCTGGATCTCACCGCCCAGCCCCGGCTCCTGGTTGCGCAGGTCGTCGAAGATCGAGGCGTCGAGCACGTAGCGGCCGACGACCGCGTGCAGCGACGGCGCCTTGTCGGCCTCGGGCTTCTCGACCATGCCCGAGGCGTTCACGCACTGGCCCTCGGGCTCGCCGATCGGGTCGAGCACGCCATAGGCGCTGACCTCGTCGCGGCCCACTTCCATCGTCGCTACCATGTGGCCCGCATCGCCAGCCTCGTAGGCCTCGATCATTTCCGAGATACAGCCCTTCTGACCCATGATCAGGTCGTCGGGCAGGATGATGGCGACCGGCCCCGGCAGCACCTCGTCGGCGGCGCAGAGCACCGCGTGGCCCAGACCAAGCGCCTCGGGCTGCATGACGAAATGCGCCTGTTCCTCGGTCGGGTTGATGGCGAAGCTGTCGAGCGTGTCGGCGATGCCATGCTTGCCCTTCTCGC
>NZ_JAATOS010000649.1:0-1922 GCF_011806505.1 Salipiger sp. HF18
TCGGGCCGGGTGGCGTGGCAGTTCTTCACCGACCTCGCGGGCCGCAAGGGCGTTGCGATCTGAGCCACGCGCCGGCCGTGGTCCTGGCCTTGTCGGGACCATCCGGAATCAGGATCGCAGGAAAAGAAGAAAGGCGGGGTGATGTGCCCCGCCTTTTCCCGTTTCCGGTCTGTGCGATGCCTGCGGACCCGCAGGCCAGGGCTCAGCGCAGGTAGCTCATCGGGTCGACGCTGTCGAAGCCCTTGCGCACCTCGAAGTGCAGGAAGCTCGGGTCGCCGGAGCGGACCTTGCCGATGGTCTGGCCACGGCTGACCGACGAGCCTTTCTCGACCGTCAGGTTGTCGACGTGGGTGTAGATCGACAGCACGTCGTCGGCGTGACGGACAACCACGATACGCACGTTGTCGGTGTTGGTGGTGATCGCCGCGACGGTGCCGCTCTCGGCGGCCTTGACCGGGGTACCGGCCGGGGCCGAGATGTCGATGCCGTCGTTCTTGCCTTTGGAATACTCGCGGATGATGGCGCCGTTGACCGGCATCGCCATGCGGGCATTCGAGCTGGCGCTCGCGGCGGCCTGCTTCTGGCCGATGTCGGCCACCGGGGCGGCGGCGGTCGCGGAGGCGGCCTTGGCCTGGGTCTCGGCAACCGAGGGCTGGTTCTGCGGCAGCGGCTGCGTCGAGGACGGCGGCTGCGGCGTGGGCGAGCCGGCACCGGGCGCGGTGGTCGCAGCGGCCGAGGTCGTGACCGGGCGGCTTGTGGTGGCGGTCCTGTCGACCACCGGGATCAGCAGGTACTGGCCTTCGCGCACGGTGAAGTTGCTGTCGAGTGCGTTCCAGTCCGCCAGCGAGCGCGGCGTCACGTTGTAGAGCCGTGCGATCGTGTAGGCGGTCTCGCCGCGGGTCACCTGGTGGCGGATCGGCTCGACGCCGCTCGAGCCCGTCGAGGCGGCAGGCGCGGGCGAGGCCGGGGCACGGTCGATGGCCGAGCTTGCCAGCGTGGTGATGTCGACCTGTCCCGCGGGCTGGATCGGGCCGGTGGCCACGGCGCCGGTGGAGGGCGAGGGCTCGGACACGCGCCGGGGCAGGGCGATGATCTCGCCGTCGCGCAGCTGGTCGTCCGGCTGGATGCCGTTGTAGCGCGCCAGCTCGCCTGCGGGCAGGTTGATGCGGGTGGCGACGTCGCTCAGCGTGTCGCCTCGGCGGGCCACGGCCACCTGGTAATTCGGGTAGGAGATGATGCCCCGACTATCGGCGGCGGGCCGGTCCTCGACCGCAGTCAGCGCCGCCTGGCTGGTGTCGACCGGACCGCCCATGCGCCCGCGCATGTCGTAGTCGAGCGGCCCCGAGCAGGCGCCGAGCGCCGCCAGTAGGGCGATGGGCGCGCCAAGGCGCAGGGGGAGCGGGCGGAATGTGCTGTCCATCTCGATATCCTCTGATGCGCCCCTTGTTCCCGGGACGTCACGGCAAATGTGCCGGCGTGTCTAGCTGTCCTTGGCCAGCCCTTCCACCAGCGGCACGAAACGCACGGGGCGCATTTCGTCATAATCGTAGCCCTGATCGGTGCGGGTGACGCGGATCAGGTGCTGCACGGTGTCGGACTGCCCTACGGGCAAGACCATGATACCGCCAATCCTCAGCTGGGCCAAGAGCGGGCCGGGCGGATCCTCGGCGGCGGCGGTCACGAGAATGCGGTCGAAGGGCGCCTGGTCCGGAAGCCCGTGGCTGCCGTCGGCGGTGAAGGCGGTGATATTGACGAGATCGAGCGCATCGAAGACGGCGCGGGCCTCGGCCACCAGCCTGCGGTGACGGTCGACGGTGTAGACCCGGCGCGCCAGCAGGCTGAGGATCGCGGCCTGGTAGCCCGAGCCGGTGCCGACCTCGAGCACCTTCTCGCGCCCGGTGAGCCGCAGCGCCTGGGTCATT
>NZ_JAATOS010000650.1:0-1920 GCF_011806505.1 Salipiger sp. HF18
GCGCGACGCGCTGGACGAGATCCGCACCGGCGGGCAGGTGCGACGCCACGAGGTGGTGACGCCGCTTGCACGCGTGCTCGACGCCGAGGGTGCCGAGGCGCTCGACCGGCTGGTGGGTGCGCGGCGCTGGGACATCTACCGCGACGGCTTCGAGGACGAGGCGCATCTGGCGCGCTACCTCGAGGAAACGTCCGGCGGGCTGATGCTGGCCGCGGGCAGGGCGCTTGGGGGAATGCCGGCCGAGGTGGCGCGCGATGCGGGCTTTGCCGCGGGGCTGGCGCAGTTCCTGCGCGCGGTGCCCGAGCTCGAATCCCACGGCCGGGTGCCGCTGGTCGACGGCCGCCCCGAGGCGGTGGCAGCACTGGCGCGCGAGGGGCTGGCAAGGCTCGCCAGGGCCCGCAAGGGGCTGGGGGCCGTGCCGCGCCCGGCACGGTCGGCGCTGCTGGCAGGATGGCAGGCGGGACCGCTGCTACGGCAGGCGGCCGCCGAGCCCGGACGGGTGGCGGCGGGGGCGCTGGAGCTTTCGGAGTTCCGCCGCCGCGCTGGGCTGATGCTGGCCGCGATGACGGGCCGGATCTGAACGCCCCTCCGGGGGCCTTGACGACCCCGGTGGCGGGTTACTCCGCGGGTTGCTCCTCGGGGCGCAGGATCAGCCAGATCAGCGCGCCGCCGGCAAGCACCAGGAACGGCGCCATCGCCATGTTGACCGCGGTCCAGCCCTCTTGAGCGCTGCCGCCCGAGCAGTTCATCAGCCCGCCCGAGGCCAGCGAGGCCATGGTCACGCCGCCAAACACAATCAGGTCGTTCAGCCCCTGCATGCGGCCCCGCTCGTAGGGCGCGTGCGACGCGGCGAGCATCGTGGTCGCGCCGATGAAGCCGAAGTTCCAGCCGATCCCGAGCAGCACCAGCGCCAGGAAGAACTGTTCCAGCTCTACGCCGGTCAGCGCCACGCCGCCGGCGCAGGCGAGGATGAAGAGACCCAGTGCCACGATCTTCTCGACCCCGAAGCGGGCGATCAGGTGGCCGGTGAAGAAGGACGGCACGTACATCGCCAGCACGTGGGCGGTCACGACGTTGGCGGCGTCGCCGGTCTCGAACCCGCAGCCCACCACCGCCAGCGGCGTCGAGGTCATCACGAGGTTCATCAGCGCGTAGCTGACCATGGCGCAGATCACCGCCACCGCGATGCCCGGAGTGGTGATGAGCTCGCGGCGGCTGCGGCCGCGCGGCGCGTCCTCGGAGGGCACCGGCGGGCGCGGGATGTCGAGGAAGAGGAAGAGGAACGCGCCCACGAGGTTGATCGCGATCACAGCGGCATAGGTGCCGAGGAAGGGCACCACGAAGGCGTCGGCGGTGAGCTTCACCAGCTGCGGGCCGATGATCGCCGAGGCGAGCCCGCCCGCCATGACATAGGAGATCGCCTTGGGCCGGTAGGCGTCGGAGGCGGTGTCGGCGGCGGCGAAGCGGTAGAAGCCCTGCGCCGACATGTAGATGCCGGTGAGCAGGCTGCCCAGGAGGAACAGCGGGAACGACGCCGTGTAGAGCCCGAGTGCCCCGATCGCGCCCCCCAGCGCGCCCCCGGTGGTGCCGAGCGCAAAGCCCGCCCGGCGCCCGAAGCGCTGCATGAAGGCCGAGACCGGCGTGGCGGCGCACATCGAGCCCAGCACGATCATCGAGATCGGCAGCGTCGCGAAACACGGGTTCGAGGCCAGCGACTGGCCTGCCAGCCCGGCGATGGTGAAGATCATCGGCATCTGCGCGCCGAGAAGGGCCTGCGCCATCACCAGCACCACAACGTTGCGGCGGGCCCGGCTGTCCTGAACGTCTGTCATGGTTGCATGGGTAGGCGCAGAAACCGGGTAGAGCAAGAGGCCGCAGCTGTGCCAGATTGGCGCTGACCGGCAGCCTGCCGGACGACAT
>NZ_JAATOS010000651.1:0-1916 GCF_011806505.1 Salipiger sp. HF18
CATGACCGGCACCACCCCGGCCGCGTGGAACGACCCGGTAAAGGGCTCGGAGCTGGCCAAGGCCCAGATCGCCCAAGGCGCCGATGTGATCTACGCCGCCGCCGGCGGCACCGGCCTCGGTGTGCTGCAGACCGCCGCGGACGAGGACATCCTCTCGATCGGCGTGGACAGCAACCAGAACCACCTCTACCCGGGCAAGGTGCTGACCTCGATGCTCAAGCGCGTCGACGTGGCCGTGGCCGAGACCATGACCCAGGGCGCCGACCTCGAGACCGGGGTCATGGTGCTGGGCCTTGCCGAGAACGGCGTCGGCTACGCGCTCGACGAGAACAACGAGGCGCTGGTGACCCCCGAGATGAAGGCCGCCGTGGATGACGCGCGCGAGAAGATCGTGGCAGGCGAGATCGAGGTGCACGACTATTCCTCGGACGACAGCTGCCCGGCGCTGAGCTTCTGAGCCACTGAAGGACGGGGCGGCGCCACTCTGCGCGCGCCTCGCAAACACGAGAGGCCGCGTGGCGCGCGGCCTCTGCCCTGTCTCGCAGGAGACTGTCACGCCATGACCGACCCCATCGCCCCGGCCATCGAGCTGAAAGGCATCTCCAAGGCCTTCGGCCCCGTGCAGGCCAACAAGGACATCTCCATCCGCGTCATGCCGGGCACGATCCACGGCATCATCGGCGAGAACGGCGCCGGGAAATCGACGCTGATGTCGATCCTCTACGGCTTCTACAAAGCCGACGCCGGCGAGGTCTGGATCAACGGCCGCAAGACCGAGATTCCCGACAGCCAGGCCGCCATCGCCGCCGGCATCGGCATGGTCTTCCAGCACTTCAAGCTGGTGCAGAACTTCACCGTGCTCGAGAACGTCATCCTCGGCGCCGAGGACGGACCGATGCTTGGCACCTCGCTGGCGCGGGCCCGCGGCGAGCTCCGGGCGCTGGCCGAGGAATACGAGCTCAGCGTCGATCCCGACCAGCTGATCGAGAACCTTTCCGTGGGCCACCAGCAGCGCGTCGAGATCCTCAAGGCGCTCTACCGCAAGGCCGACATCCTGATCCTCGACGAGCCCACCGGGGTGCTGACCCCGGCCGAGGCCGACCACCTGTTCCGGATCCTCGACAACCTGCGGGCCGAGGGCAAGACCATCGTCCTTATCACCCACAAGCTGCGCGAGATCATGGAGATCACCGACACCGTCTCGGTGATGCGCCGCGGCGAGATGACCGCCACGGTCAAGACCGCCGAGACCTCTCCCGAACAGCTGGCCGAGCTGATGGTGGGCCGCAAGGTGCTGCTGCGCGTCGACAAGGTGCCGGCCCGGCCCGGCGAGGCGGTGCTGCGGGTCGAGAACCTGCGCCACGTGGACAGCCACGGCGTCGAGCGGCTCAAGGGCATCTCGCTCGAGGTCCGCGCCGGCGAGATCCTCGGCATCGCCGGGGTGGCGGGCAACGGCCAGTCGGAGCTGCTTGAGGTGCTGGGCGGCTATGCCGATGCCACCGGCACGGTGCGGGTCAACGGCAAGGAGATCGCGCTCTCCGGCCCCGGCTCGGACGGCGGCGCGCGCCGCGCCTGCGGCATCGCCCACGTGCCCGAGGACCGGCAGACCGAGGGGCTCATCATGGCCTACACCGCGTGGGAGAACACCGTCTTCGGCTACCACCGCGACCCGCGCTACCAGTCCGGCGTCCTGATGAACAACGCACTGATCCGGGAAGAGGCGCAGGACAAGATGACCCGCTACGACGTGCGTCCGCCGAACCCGCAGCTCGCCGCCAGGAACTTCTCGGGCGGCAACCAGCAGAAGATCGTGCTGGCCCGTGAGATCGAGCGCGACCCCGACATCCTGCTCATCGGCCAGCCCACCCGCGGCGTCGATATCGGCGCCATCGAGTTCATCCACCAGGAGATCGTGC